>NZ_JBHLZP010001322.1:363-615 GCF_042429965.1 Actinoallomurus acaciae | reverse complement strand
ACCTGCGCCCCAGAGGACGACCCCGATACACCATCGCCCGCGCCGGGCTGGTCGGCGGACACCGACGCCGCGTCGATGCCATCGGCAGGCGACCGGGCCTCCGCCACAGCACCCGTTCCCACCTGCGGTCCGGACGGCGCCCCCGGTACGGAGTCCTGCCCCGCACCCGGCTGAGCAACGGACGCCGACGCAGCGTCAACCCCATCCGCAGACGACCCGGCCTCCGGCACCACGCCCGTTCCCACCTGCGCC
>NZ_JBHLZP010001322.1:0-250 GCF_042429965.1 Actinoallomurus acaciae | reverse complement strand
CCATCGCCCGCGCCGGGCTGGTCGGCGGACACCGACGCCGCGTCGACACCACCGGCAGGCGACCGGGCCTCCGCCACAGCACCCGTTCCCACCTGCGATCCAGACCGCGCCCCCGGTACGGAACCCTGCCCCACACCCGACTCAGCGGCGGACGCCGACACCGCGTCAACACCGTCCGCAGACGACCCGGCCTCCGGCACCACGCCCGTTCCCACCTGCGCCGCAGAGGACGGTCCCGATACACCATCCC
>NZ_JBHLZP010001321.1:429-650 GCF_042429965.1 Actinoallomurus acaciae | reverse complement strand
ACCGCGTCGGGAGCCGTGACCGGGTCGGAGGTGGTCGGTAGGCCGGATGCCGCTGGCGGGCTGGAGGTCGCCGTCGCGTCGGGGGTCGCCATCGCGCCGGGGGCCGCCACTGAGCCGGAGACGGTCGGTAGGCCGGATGCCGCTGGCGGGCCGGTCACAGCTACGTCGGGGCTCTTCATCGGGCTGGAGGCGGCGTGGGGGCTGGAGGTCGCGGCCGTGTC
>NZ_JBHLZP010001321.1:0-276 GCF_042429965.1 Actinoallomurus acaciae | reverse complement strand
ACCGCGTCGGGAGCCGTGACCGGGTCGGAGGTGGTCGGTAGGCCGGATGCCGCTGGCGGGCTGGAGGTCGCCGTCGTGTCGGGGGCCGCGACTGGGCCGGAATTGATCGGCGGGGCGGAGGTGGTCGGTAGGCCGGGAGTCGCCGTCGCATCGGGGGCCGTCGTCGGGCTGGAGGCGGCTCGGGGGCCGGAGGCCGCGGTCGTGTCGGGGGTCGTTACCGCGTCGGGGTCCGTGACCGGGTCGGAGGTGGTCGGCGGGGTGGAGGCGGTCGGTAGG
>NZ_JBHLZP010001320.1:360-656 GCF_042429965.1 Actinoallomurus acaciae | reverse complement strand
AAGGCCGGGCGCGGCCCGGTGCGCGCCGGGGATGTCGCCGTCGACGCGCGGACCGCCGAACGGGCCGGGCTGCGGGTCGGCGACCGCACGCGCGTGCTGATCCAGGGGCCGTCGCAGGACGTCACGGTCGTGGGCATCGTCGACCAGGGCAGTCTCATGGGCGCGACCCTCGTCAGGTTCGACCAGGCGACCGCGCAGCGGCTGCTGCTGGGGCCCGGCCGGTACTCCGACGTCACGGTCGAGGCGAAGAGCGGAGTCGCCGAGACGGCGCTGCGCGACCGGGTCGCGCGAGTGCT
>NZ_JBHLZP010001320.1:0-294 GCF_042429965.1 Actinoallomurus acaciae | reverse complement strand
ATCGCCCGGCTGCTGTCGTTCCTTCGGACGTTCCTGCTGGTCTTCGCGGTGATCTCGGTCTTCGTCGGGGCGTTCATCATCTTCAACACCTTCTCCATGCTGGTGGCGCAGCGGTCGCGGGAGCTCGCCCTGCTGCGCGCGGTCGGCGCGTCCCGCCGGCAGGTCACCCGGGCGGTGCTCGGCGAGGCCGTCGGCGTGGGCGTCGTGGGGTCGACGTTCGGCCTCGGGGCCGGGGTGGGACTGGCGCTGCTGCTGCAGGCGCTGTTCCGTGCCGCCGGCGCCGACCTCGGCGGC
>NZ_JBHLZP010001319.1:339-636 GCF_042429965.1 Actinoallomurus acaciae | reverse complement strand
GCCGGGCCGTCGAGGCGCTGGCCGCCGCGTCCCGGCTCGGCGTGGGCGTGACCGTACGGACCTTCGCCGAGCCGCTGCCCGACGCCGACCTGGTGATCTCCACGCTGCCCGCCGGCGCCGCCGACCCGTACGCCGAGACGATCGCCCGGTCCACCGGTGCGCTCTTCGACGTCGTCTACGCGCCGTGGCCGACCCGGGCGGCCCGGGCCGTTCGCGAGGCGGGGGGCGTGACCGCCGACGGCTTCACCATGCTCCTGCACCAGGCGGTACGCCAGGTGGCGCTGATGACCGGGGCGG
>NZ_JBHLZP010001319.1:0-280 GCF_042429965.1 Actinoallomurus acaciae | reverse complement strand
CCAGCGCGTAACGGATGCTCACCGACGTCGTCTCCCTCCTGCGCTGCCCCGTCTGCGGCGCCGATCTGACACTCGGCGGACGTTCCCTGCGCTGCCCTGCCAGGCACGCCTTCGACGTCGCCCGGCAGGGGTACGCGGGGCTGCTGACCGGCAACGTCCGTACCGGCACCGCCGACACGGCGGCCATGGTCGCCGCCCGCGCGGAGTTCCTCGACGGCGGCCACTACGCGCCGCTCGCCGGGCTGGTCGCCGAGCGGGCGGCCGAGCACGCCCCGGCCGG
>NZ_JBHLZP010001318.1:411-653 GCF_042429965.1 Actinoallomurus acaciae | reverse complement strand
CGACGGCAACCGTTACTCCGAGGCGCAGACCCTCCGCGCGATGGGCGAGGTCAGCGCCGCCGAGGCGGGCGACCTGCGGGCCCGCGGCGACGGCCTCGCGGCGGACGCCGCCTTCAACCGGGCGGCGCAGGTGCTGGAGCGGGCCGCGGAGATGTTCCGGCTGCGGCACGAGCAGTGGGAGGAGGCACGCTGCCTGCGCGCCGCGGGCGAGGTCGGCGACCCGAAGAACGGTCTGCGCGAGC
>NZ_JBHLZP010001318.1:0-306 GCF_042429965.1 Actinoallomurus acaciae | reverse complement strand
GCCGGATCGAGGAGGCGGTCACCGCGCTTCGGCACGCCGCCGGCGCCTTCCGCGAACTCGGTGACCGCTGGTTCCAGGCCCGGTGCCTGCGCACGATCGCGGAGATCCTGGTCGGCGCGAACCGGCCCGCCGAGGCACGCGAGCCGGCCGAGGAGGCCGTACGGATCTACCAGAGCCTCGGCAACGAGGTCGGCGAGGCACGGGCGGAGCACATCCTGGCCAGGACGCGGCCGCCGGAGAAGCGCTGAGCCCCCACGCGGCCGGGAACCGCGCCCCGCTCGCCCCGAGCCCCGCTCGCCCCGCGCC
>NZ_JBHLZP010001317.1:351-665 GCF_042429965.1 Actinoallomurus acaciae | reverse complement strand
GCTCGCCCGGCTCGTATCCGCACGCTCGGCGCGTTCGCGGCGCTGCCGGTACGCGACGTGACCGCTCGTTTCGGCGTCGACGAGATACGGGCGCACCGGCTGGCCCGCGGCCTGTACCCCCGGCCGCCGGCCCCGCGGCCGCCGCTCGCCGACCTGAGCGTGTCGACGGAGTTCGACCCGCCCGCCATGGCCGCCGAGCAGGTCATCTTCGCCGCCAAGTCCCTCGCCGAACGGCTGCACGAGGCGCTCGTCGCCGAGGCGCTGACCTGCGTCCGCATCGGGGTCGAGGTGACCGGCGCCGACGGCCGTACGCT
>NZ_JBHLZP010001317.1:0-295 GCF_042429965.1 Actinoallomurus acaciae | reverse complement strand
GTCCGCTGGCAGCTGTCGTCCTGGGAGACCCGGGGCGAGGACGGCCAGGAGGGCGGCGTCGCGCTGCTGCGGCTCCTGCCCGACCAGCTCGTCGCCGACGACGGGCGGCAGGAGGCCCTGTGGGGCGAGGCCACGGTCTCCGACCAGATCGCACGGGCCGCGGCGCGGGTCCAGGCGATGCTCGGCCATCAGGCGATCACCCGGCCGTTCCCGGCCGGCGGACGCGGGCCCGGCGATCGCCTCGTCCCGGTGCCCGTCGGCGACCTGCCGCCGGAACCGGCCGCCGAGGGGCCGT
>NZ_JBHLZP010001316.1:380-659 GCF_042429965.1 Actinoallomurus acaciae | reverse complement strand
TCTGCGCGGCCGCGGCCGAGGTCACCGGCATCCGGGCGGGCACACCGATCGTCGCCGGCATGACCGACGGCTGCGCCGCGCAACTCGGCGCCGGCCGGCTGACGCCCGGATCGTGGAACTCCGTGCTGGGCACCACGCTCCTGCTCAAGGGCGTCACCCGCGAGCCGCTGCGCGACCCGTACGGCGTGGTGTACTCCCACCGGGCGCCGGACGACGTGTGGCTGCCCGGCGGGGCCTCCAGCACGGGGGCCGGCGCCATCTCCCGCGACGTCCCCGGAC
>NZ_JBHLZP010001316.1:0-317 GCF_042429965.1 Actinoallomurus acaciae | reverse complement strand
GCTGGTCTCCCGCGGCGAGCGGTTCCCGTTCGCCGCGCCGGACGCGGAGGGCTTCCTGCTGGGAAGCACCGGAGACGAGGCCGACGACTACGCCGCGCTCCTCCAGGGCGTCGCCTACCTGGAGCGCCTGTGCTTCGACCATCTGGACCTGCTCGGCGCGCCGGTGGACGGTGACCTCACGTTCACCGGCGGCGCGGCGCGCAGCGAGTACTGGTGCCGGCTCCGCGCCCAGGTGCTCGGCCGGCCGGTGATCCTCCCGGCCGACCCCGAGCCGGCGCTCGGCGCCGCCGTACTGGCCGCCTCGCCCGGCCGCCGCG
>NZ_JBHLZP010001315.1:370-616 GCF_042429965.1 Actinoallomurus acaciae | reverse complement strand
CGTGGTCGGCCCGCTCGTGGTCGGCCCGCTCGTGGTCGGCCCGCTCGTGGTCGGCCCGCTCGTGGTCGGCCCGCTCATGGCCCGCCCGCTCATGGCCCGCCCGCCCGGGGGGCCACCCCACTTCCAGTGTCCAACGACACGGCTCCGTGGCGGAAGGTCCGCAGGCAGCCTGTGGATAACCCCTCGCGCCCGCATCAGCGCTGGTCGGGTGCGTGTGCCCCCGCCGTGGGACCGCCGTCGGGCGGC
>NZ_JBHLZP010001315.1:0-321 GCF_042429965.1 Actinoallomurus acaciae | reverse complement strand
AGTGGCCACATCCAGCCACTCGAAGACGTCCATCACCCGGGTTCCCGCCCGCCGCAGGCTCTTGGTGGCCGACGGTGGGAAGAGGCGGGCGCGCCACCGTACCCGCCGGCTCGCGTGGGCGCGGAAGGCCGTCCGCAGCAGGCGTACGTCGTCACGGGGCGTCGCCAGGGGTTCGGCCGACGGGGCGTACCGGGCCCGCTCCTCCGCCAGTGCCAGTCGCGCCAGTGCCTCCGCGGCCGCCCCGTCCAGCGTGAGGGCCTCGGTCAGTCGCCGGCCCGTCGCACGCGGTGTCTCGCTCGCCGGCCACGGGAGCCGGTGGTC
>NZ_JBHLZP010001314.1:349-672 GCF_042429965.1 Actinoallomurus acaciae | reverse complement strand
CACGGTGCTGCTCGCCGAGCCCGCGGGCGGGGGCTGGCACGCCGCCATCGACGGCCGCCCGGCGCGGTCGCGGACCCTGGACGGCTGGGCGCAGGCCTACGACGTCCCCGCCTCGGGCGGCACCTTCACACTGCACCGCGGCATGCTGCTGCGCCACCTGTGGGTGACCGCGCAGGGCATGGCACTCGTGCTGGTCACCGTGCTCGCACTGCCGTCCGCCGCGTGCGTCGAACGCCGGCGCGGTCGCCGTCGTCGTGGTGGTCACGCTCGTACGGCCGGTGGCGGGGTCGATGCTTCGGTCAGGGTTGGGGTGATGAGTGGGG
>NZ_JBHLZP010001314.1:0-251 GCF_042429965.1 Actinoallomurus acaciae | reverse complement strand
CGTCGTCGTGGTGGTCACGCTCGTACGGCCGGTGGCGGGGTCGATGCTTCGGTCAGGGTTGGGGTGATGAGTGGGGTGGAGTCGTGAGGGCGGTGGTGGTGTCGGTGTTCGCGGTGGCGCGCCGGGTGTTCGGGCCGCCGGCGCGTCTCGGGTACCGGTTCGCCCGCGCGGTCGGCGTCGTCGTGGTGGTCACGCTCGTACGGCCGGTGGCGGGGTCGATGCTTCGGTCAGGGTTGGGGTGATGAGTGGGG
>NZ_JBHLZP010001313.1:353-651 GCF_042429965.1 Actinoallomurus acaciae | reverse complement strand
CGTGCGCGCCGAGCAGGAGGACGCCGGCGAGCAGCGCCGCGCGGTCGACGACGGGACCCTCGCGGGCTACCGGCGGCGGGCCGAGCTCGCCGCGGCCGCGCGCTGGCCGCAGGACTGGCGCCGTCACGCCCGGCACGGCGAGCAGGACTCCGGCGAGATCGCCCCCGAGCCGTGGTTCTACGCCGAGCGCATGACGCTCGTCGCCGGGGTCAACCAGGCGGCGAGCCTGGAGATGTGGGAGGAGGCCTGGCGGGTCGGCCGGGCGTTCTGCTCGCTGTGCCATTCGATGCGGCTGTTC
>NZ_JBHLZP010001313.1:0-324 GCF_042429965.1 Actinoallomurus acaciae | reverse complement strand
CCCTGCTGGCCGCCACCCGGCTCGGCGACCCGCGTTCGGTCGGCATCGCCCTGATGGAACGCGCCGCCGTCTCGGGCGGACTGGGCCGGGGCGACCTGGCCCGTACGAGCGCCGAGGAGGCCTTGGCGATCTTCGAGGAGCTGCGCGAACCGTGGTGGGCGGCGCGCGCCATGCGCACCGTCGGTGTCTGCCTGCGCGACGCCGGCAACCTGGACGAGGGGCAGCGCCACCTGCTGGCGGCGATCGCCGGGTTCGCCTCCGTCGGCGACCGCTGGTGGCGCGCGCGTACGCAGCGCAACCTGGCCGAGCTGCGGCTCGCCCAGG
>NZ_JBHLZP010001312.1:0-541 GCF_042429965.1 Actinoallomurus acaciae | reverse complement strand
TCAAGCTTTTGCTGTTCGTGGTCTCCGGTGTGGTCTCGGCTTTTGCCGGGGTGATCTACACGCTGCGGTATGGCAGTGCGCGGGCCGATAACGGCCTGGGTATGGAGTTGGCTGTTATCGCGGCGGTGTTGCTGGGCGGGGTGGATTTCGATGGTGGCAAGGGCACGCTCGGGGGCGTGGTCGCGGGTGTGCTGCTGATCGGTCTGCTCCGCAATCTGCTCATGCTCCGTGACGTCGCGACCGAGATCCAGTCGATCGTCACCGGGCTCCTCCTCATCGTCTCGGTGCTCACGCCGCGGATCGTGGCGTGCTCACGCCGCGGATCGTGGCGACGGTACGCGAGACGCGACGACATCCCCGCGGATCCCCGTCCGCCTCCTCCTGACCAGTGACCGAAGAAAAGGAACCCCCATGATCAAGCGTCCCCTGGCGGCCGTGGCTCTCACCGCCGCGCTCGCCGTCGGCGCCGCCGCGTGCGGCGGTACGACCAAGAACTCCTCCTCCGGCGACAACGGCGGCGCCGCCGCGACGAGCGGCAAGA
>NZ_JBHLZP010001311.1:0-682 GCF_042429965.1 Actinoallomurus acaciae | reverse complement strand
GGTCGGGCTCGCGCCGGACGCGTTCGCGGCCCGCGATGCGGGCCAGCAGCTCGACCGCCTCGCCGGGGCGGAAGACGTCCAGCTCGATGTGGCGCGCCCCGGACAGGTCGGCGAGCTGCCACCTGCTGGTGACCACGGTGGCGCTTCCCGGCGTCGCGGGCAGCAGCGGTCGTACCTGGGCGGCGTCGGTCGCCCCGTCCACCAGCACGAGCACCCGCCGGTCGGCGAGGCAGGAGCGGAAGAGCGCGGCGCGCTCGCTCAGGGTGCGCGGCACCGCCGCGCCAGTGAAGCCCAGCGTGCGCAGCACCTCGACGAGCACGTCGCCGGGGTCACGCGGCTGGCCGCCCGTGCCGGACAGGCCGGACAGGTCGAAGTAGAGCTGCCCTCCCGGGAACGACCGGCGGAGGGCGTGGCAGACGTGGAGCGCGAACGCGGACTTGCCGACGCCGGGGGCGCCGGTGACCACGACCACGGGCGGCGGAGCCGCCGGCGACGCGTCGTTGAGGATCGCGGCGAGCTCCCGCGCCTCGTCCTCGCGCCCGGTGAAGTCCGGCGCGCCGGCGGGAAGCTGGCAGAGCGGGAACGCCCCGGTGTCCTCGGCCGCCGGACCGACGCCCCGCAGGATCGCCTCGTGCAGCAGGCGCAGGCGCGGGCCGGGCTCGGTGCCCAGTTCGTCGACCAG
>NZ_JBHLZP010001310.1:360-734 GCF_042429965.1 Actinoallomurus acaciae | reverse complement strand
CCGGCGGCGTCGCCGGTGAGCGTCCGCAGTCCCCAGCCGGAGTCCAGTTCCCCGAGCCGCCGCGCGACGCGCGCCTCCTCCCCGCGGTCGAGCAGGCCGGTGCCGAGCAGGTGGCCGGCGTTGGAGGCCAGGCCGTCGACCGGTGCGCCCGTCCCGTCGAGGGCGATCGCCGGGTAGCCCTCCTCCAGCCAGAACCGGGCCCGGAACCGGGCGGCCAGTCCCCGCGCCCAGCGCCGGTGCCGCTCTCCGTCGCGGCCGTACGCCTCGAGCAGGTCCGCGCCGAGCACGGCCGCCTGGTAGGCGTACGCCTGCACCTCCGACAGGGCGATCGGCGGGGTCGCGGATGTGCCGTCCAGGTGCTGGATGCCGTCGCT
>NZ_JBHLZP010001310.1:0-352 GCF_042429965.1 Actinoallomurus acaciae | reverse complement strand
TCCTTCCAGCCCTGGTTGGGCAGCCGTTCGGCGGAGCCGCGGTAGGACACGAACTCCTCGAAGGTGCCGAGCCAGGCCAGCGCGCGCTCGGCGGCCGGCAGCAGCGCCTCGACCTCCTCGGCGGGCATGCCCCAGCGCCACGCCTCGGCGAGCGTCACCACGAACAGGGCCGTCGCGTCGACGGAGCCGTAGTAGACCGGCGGCAGGCGCCCCGGGGCGTACGCGGGCCGCAGCTCGTGCGGGATCTTGCCGGGCTCCTCCTCGGTGACCGGGTCGTGGCCGGCGCCCTGGTGGCGGGCCAGCGTCCGCAGGGTGCCGGCGGCCAGCTCGTGGCCGAGCGGGAGGGCGAGCC
>NZ_JBHLZP010001309.1:570-824 GCF_042429965.1 Actinoallomurus acaciae | reverse complement strand
GGGGCTGGAGGTCGCGGCCGTGTCCGGGGTCGCAACCGCGTTGGGGGCCGCCACTGGGTCGGAGGTGGTCGGCGGGCCGGATGCCGCTGGCGGGCTGGAGGTCGCCGTCGTGTCGGGGGCCGCGACTGGGCCGGACACGCAGGGCGCGGCGGACGTCACGGTCGGGTCGGCGGTCGTTACCGCGTCGGGAGCCGTGACCGGGTCGGAGGTGGTCGGTAGGCCGGATGCCGCTGGCGGGCTGGAGGTCGCCGTCG
>NZ_JBHLZP010001309.1:0-418 GCF_042429965.1 Actinoallomurus acaciae | reverse complement strand
GGGTCGGAGGTGGTCGGCGGGGTGGAGGCGGTCGGTAGGCCGATAGTCGCGGTCGTGTCGGGGGCCACCGCCAGGCCGGAGGCCGTCGTCGGGCTGGAGGCGGCTCGCTGGCTGGAGGTCGCGGTCGCGTCGGGGGCCGTCACCGTGTCGGGGGCCGCCACTGGGCCGGGGGCGGTCGGCGGGGTGGAGGACGTCGGTAGGTCGGGAGTCGCGGTCGCGTCAGGGGGCGCCGCCAGGCCGGAGGCCGTCGTCGGGCCCGAGGGGATCGGCGGGTCGGGTCGGCCGGGAGTGAGGTCGGGGGGTCGTGTGGGCTCGCGCTGTGGGGCGGGGTTCGGATTTTCGGTGAGTCCGTGGGTGGTGTCCTCGGTCGGCGGGGGCGGCTCGGGGCGGGCGGGGGGGGCGGTGGAACCGGGGAACT
>NZ_JBHLZP010001308.1:359-801 GCF_042429965.1 Actinoallomurus acaciae | reverse complement strand
GGTGGCGCAGGGACGGCACCCTGGAGTTCGCCGGCCGGGCCGACGACCAGATCAAGATCCGCGGGTTCCGGATCGAGCCCGGGGAGATCGAGGCCGTGCTGACCGGCTGCGACGGTGTGCGCGGCGCGGTCGTTCTGCCCTGGCGGGACGGGCGCGGCGGGCCGCGCCTGGTCGCCTACGTCGACTCCGGCGAGCACGGACCGGCGCTGGAGGAACGGTTGCGGGCCGCGGTACGCGCCGCGCTGCCCGAGCACATGATGCCCGCCGCGTTCGTCGCGCTGGACCGGTTCCCGTCGACCCCGTCCGGCAAGGTCGACCGCCGTGCGCTGCCGGCGCCGGCGATCGGCGCCGCCCCGGGCTCCCGGGAGCCGGTCACCGAGCTGGAACGCCGGTTCTGCGCGCTGTTCGCCTCGGTGCTGGGGGTGGAGCGGGTCGGTGCCGA
>NZ_JBHLZP010001308.1:0-351 GCF_042429965.1 Actinoallomurus acaciae | reverse complement strand
CTTCCGGCTCGGTGGGGACAGCATCGTGTGCATCCAGCTTGTCGCCGCGGCCCGCAAAGACGGTCTGACGATCACCCCGCGCGCGGTGTTCGAGCACCGTACACCGGCCGGGCTGGCCCGGGTCGTACGGGTCGCCGCCGACGGCGCGGAGGCACGGCCGGGTGATGAGACCGGCGACGTGCCGCTGACCCCGATCGTGGCCTGGCTGCGCGCCCACGGCGGGCCGTACGACCGGTTCGTCCAGTCCGCCACGATCGCGTTGCCCGAGGGCTGCGACGACCGCCGGCTGGCCGCCGTCCTGGCGGCCGTCGTCGCCGCGCACCCGATGCTGCGGCTGCGCGCCGACCTGGC
>NZ_JBHLZP010001307.1:417-870 GCF_042429965.1 Actinoallomurus acaciae | reverse complement strand
TGTCCCAGGCCGGGGAGGCCGAGGGGGCCCAGCGGTGGTCTCCGGCGTGTGCGCTACCGGAGCAGGGTTTCTGGTTCCCGCCGACGGTCTTCACCGGGGTCGCCCAGTCCCACCGGATCGCGCGAGAAGAGATCTTCGGCCCGGTCCTGTCCGTGCTGACCTTCCGCACCCCGGGCGAGGCGATCGAGAAGGCCAACAACACCCCTTATGGCCTATCAGCCGGGGTGTGGAGTGAGAAGGGGTCACGGGTCTTGTGGATGGCCGAGCGATTGCGGGCGGGGGTGGTGTGGGCGAACACGTTCAACAAGTTCGACCCGGCCGCACCCTTCGGCGGGTACAAGGAGTCCGGCTTCGGCCGTGAGGGCGGACGGCACGGGCTGGAGGCCTACCTGCGATGAGCGAACGAGTGAACATTCGCAAGACCTACAAGCTCTACATCGGGGGTGCTTTCCC
>NZ_JBHLZP010001307.1:0-233 GCF_042429965.1 Actinoallomurus acaciae | reverse complement strand
GAGATGCTGGAGGGACGCCGTAGCCAGTTCATCGAGGAGCTACGCGCCACCGGATCAACCAGAACCACCGCCACCGGCCAGGTGGACGCGGCCATCGACCGGTGGGTCTGGTACGCCGGCTGGGCCGACAAGATCACCCAGGTCACCGGAACCGCCAACCCCGTCTCCGGCCCCTTCTTCAACTTCTCCACCCCCGAACCAACCGGCGTCATCGGCGTCATCGCGCCGGACGA
>NZ_JBHLZP010001306.1:250-719 GCF_042429965.1 Actinoallomurus acaciae | reverse complement strand
GGGCGGGGACGGGAAAACCGGCGGCCGAAAGGCCGCACGGCGTCCCGTCCCCGACCCAACAGATGCAGGCACTGGACCGTTCACAACCGGTGCTGCCGATGATGCCGGGCATGCCCGAACGCCGCACCCACGACTACGCCCGGTACGGCACCACCAGCCTGTTCGCCGCCTTCAACATCGCCGACGGAACCGTCATCACCGAACCGCACCGCAAACACCGCGCCACCGAGTTCAAAAAGTTCCTGGCCGCGATCGATAAGGCGGTGCCTGCCGGACTGGACGTACACCTGGTCTGCGACAACCTCGCCACCCACAAAACACCGCTCATCCACGAATGGCTCGCTCGCCATCCCCGCTTCCACATCCACTTCACCCCGACCGGCTCATCCTGGGTCAACCAGGTCGAACGCTGGTTCGGCCACCTCACCGACCAGCTGACCAAGCGCGGCGTCCACAAGAGCGTCCAAGC
>NZ_JBHLZP010001306.1:0-241 GCF_042429965.1 Actinoallomurus acaciae | reverse complement strand
TCGAAGCCGACGTCCGCGCCTGGATCACTCAGTGGAACACCAACCCCAAACCGTTCGTGTGGAAGAAGACCGCCGAGGAGATCCTCGACTCCCTCGCCCGATATCTACAACGAATTTCAGGCGCAGGACACTAGGGCGCGTTTCGAAGTCCCTCCGGCAGGGACGCTCCCCGCCCTCCCAGACACTCCCCGCCCTCCCAGGGGGCGCCGACCCCACTTCCATTGTCAAGCCACCCCACACA
>NZ_JBHLZP010001305.1:0-516 GCF_042429965.1 Actinoallomurus acaciae | reverse complement strand
TGCGTCAAGGCCACCGCTTTGCGTTAGCGCAATACGAGGGATGGCGTGACTGTAACCGCTCTGTTGTGTACTTTCGGCGAGCGAACCGGTATTAACCAGCAGGCGAATTTCAACACGATCGCTGGGACGTTGGGGCGTAGTCAGCACTTGCCACTGTAAACCGTTGGAAAGCGTCCCCTGTTGCCATGCTGGATCAGGCTGGAGCGCATCTGCCTGCACATAGCCAGCAGTGGCCATCATCAGCAAACCGCCCGCTAAAAGTCGAATTTTTGTGCCCTGCATGTGAACCCCTGATCAACTATCCTGGTAATAAAAAACTGCCCGTTGTCGGTCAGTCTAAATGACGTTAAAAACACTTCGTGTTAGACCGCAAGAACATGAAAATGTCACGGAAGAAGTGAAATAAACCTGAACTCACCCAGGTGGTAAGTTCAGGCACAGGGGTCAATTATGCGCAAACACCCGCACTCGGGGAAGGGAGTGCGGGCATAAGTGGTGAGATTAAGAGGATAATTC
>NZ_JBHLZP010001304.1:0-517 GCF_042429965.1 Actinoallomurus acaciae | reverse complement strand
CGTAGAGCCTCTTCAGGTCTCTAAGGACGATATCAGCTGCCTTCTCGACGGTGAGTTCAGCTTCACTGGCTTCCTCGTCTAACCTAAGGATCTGGTTGATGTGCTCACGAGATCTTAGGTTTTCGGGGATTTCACCAGTTAAAAGTAAATCTTCTTCAGGAGTTCCTTCTTCATCAGATTCTTCTTCAGTAGCTTCAGATTCAGTTTCTTCCTCGGCTCCTTCGCTTTCCTCTTCCTGGCCTTCATCACTTCCAGCACTTGCGTCTTCGGCGGCCTCGGATTCATCTTCTTTGGAGGCATCAGATTCATCATCTTGTGAACTCTCTTCTTCAGATTTTTTGTCGTCATCTTCTTTACTGTCATCCTGGGCTTGTTCTTCGGTATCCTCGCCAGATTTTCCATCTACATCGCCAGCAGCAGCATCCTCATCAGATTGCTCCTCCTTTTCTTCAGATCCGTCTTTTTCTTCATCAGATTTTTTGTCTTCTTCGTCTTCCTTGGATTCGGATTCTTTCAC
>NZ_JBHLZP010001303.1:0-519 GCF_042429965.1 Actinoallomurus acaciae | reverse complement strand
GGGCGGTGGTGTGGACGACATCGTCAATAATCTTGGCCAGGTACTTCACAATGATGTCCAAAGCTTCAGAGATTTCCTTCAGCACTTTGTCGTTGGCGATCTCTTCATAAAGTTTGTGTAGATCCTCATCGTAAGATTTCTTGATGTTCTCAAGAGTCGACTTTACGCGCTGTAGAGTGGCCTTGAAGTCATTTCCGGCCTTCTCACCCAGCTGCTTGATGCGTTGTTCCAGGGTTTCCAAGTCCTTCTTCAGGGCGTTAACGAAGTATTTGAAGTTCTCGTTGGTGAATCCGTAGTCGCTTTTAACGAGGTTGTCTTGCAGGAACAAAGCTCCGTGAACAATGTTCTTCTTATCACCGCCCAGGATGATGTCGGCGCTGATGTCGATGCGCTTCTCGGGCTGCAGGTGGCCCACGACGGACAGCTTGCGGTCAGACTCGTCTGTTGTGAACTCGTAGTACTGGAAGTCCTTGACGCAAGCGTATACTTGGACCGGCTTGCCCTCCAGCAGGCTGAAGC
>NZ_JBHLZP010001302.1:0-521 GCF_042429965.1 Actinoallomurus acaciae | reverse complement strand
CAACGACTGAATATGAAGAGAATCCGACAACAGCAACAACATATGAAGAGGTGAAGAAGGTTTCTGTAGAAGATGTTCCAGAAGTTGTCTCTTAGTGAAAACCCATGTCTGCAAATCAGCTATGTGGTGGTGAGAGCAACGTCCATTCAAAGAAAATCAGAGATTGTGGAAGGTAACGCATCTGGTTTCTCTTCTAAGACAGAAACTGAAGTAGTTTGTTGAGTTGTTGGCATGGCTTGAAAAAAAAAAAGAAAAGGAAGGGGTTTTAGTGGGGTATAGAATCATGAAGGAAAATGAATTAGGATATACTTTGGTTTGATTATGCTGGGTTTGTGGCTTATAGATTCTGGTCTAGCTGAATGCACACAAGATGTTTGCTAAAATGCCAAAGAGAACAACTGATTGTCAAAGTGCCGTGGTTTGGTTTTTAATGGGAGAGAGTGAGTGAAGGTTTATAATTTGTGGGAAGCAAGTTCTCTAAGCCAAGAAATAGCTTAGTTGAGTTAGGAGGAAAAGAAAAC
>NZ_JBHLZP010001301.1:0-522 GCF_042429965.1 Actinoallomurus acaciae | reverse complement strand
CAGTCTATTACCGCCCGCGCCTCCGTTACCGAACGCTCAGGTGACAAGACTGAAGCCAGCACGCACTCGTAAAATTTGCGGTCAGTTCTGCCAGCCGGTTGTCAACGGCAGAGTTAAAGGCTTCCAGCTCCGCACGGGTAAGTTTATAACGCGTGTGGGAATTCACTTTTCCCGCGTCTCCTGACGTATTACGGGCTGCCACTTACCTGGTGTCCCGCAATACAGCCTTAGTGTTCCGTTATCGGGGATCCGGACGCACCGCAACAACCGGGGAAGTATTTCTGGTTAGAGCAGTGTCAAGAGGGATTTCTCAGCCCCTCACTCACCGGCTCAGTCTCAGGGCAGGAGCATTAATACGCTCAGTTCATGTCTTATACAGGAATGGGCATAGGGGGAGCTGGCGTGTCACTGCTGATTTTACGCATCAGCGTTCATGTATTTGCACTCTGATACAGAATGCTTCACAGCGCTCTGTTACCGGAGAGATTTACTCTCTTAGGTTATTCTGGCAAATCCTTTACG
>NZ_JBHLZP010001300.1:0-524 GCF_042429965.1 Actinoallomurus acaciae | reverse complement strand
AAAACGATTGCATTCACAAAATGACGTCCTGCCAGAAGAGAAAAAGTTGACGTTAATCAATTGTTCGAGATGATCAATACCTGTATTCGAAATTTTAAAATATTGATAAAATAAATGTTTGTTCTCCAACAAATAGCGTGAAAAAATGTGACGTGCCGCATTATTTATCGCTGAAAATGGTTTGTTTATAATAAAATTTGAGAACTTACTCATTAAATTTAACTCAAATTTTGCCTGGTAATTATCCGGTAATTGCTTGAAATATAGTCTCAGCCCCTTTTTTGTATTAACCACATAAAGAATGATGTTATCGCCATAAAATATGGTTATCCCCGTCATTTTTTTTGACAAAAGTCAGGGTTTATGCTGATTTTTATACTTTAACTTGTTGATACTTAAGGGTATTTAATTTTGGTGACGATGCCATGGAAAGTATTGAAAGTTAATTTGTGAGTGGTCGCACATATCCTGTTCATTTCATTTTGATACACTTCATACCGTCAATGAGGTAATTAACGTAGGTC
>NZ_JBHLZP010001299.1:0-525 GCF_042429965.1 Actinoallomurus acaciae | reverse complement strand
CCTAGATCGTTGATGGGTTATTGCTGAACCAGGCGCGGGCATGGCGAAGGGCGTCCACGATCGGTGTGTGACGACTGACCTGGACGCCCTTCTGATCGCACTCTACGTCTATCTCGATGACCATGTGCTGCCATCACGGCGGCGGCCTCGCCGGCCGGGACGCCCGCGGTTGTTGACCGACGCCGAGTTGGTGTGCGTCGCGGTCGCGCAGGTCCTGCTGCGCTGTGATGAAGAACGCCGCTGGCTGCGGGCCGCTCCAAAACGGATCGGGCATCTGTTCCCGCACCTGCCGTGCCAGTCCGAATACAACCGGCACCTGCGTGCTTTGGGACCGGTCATGTCCCAGGTCGCGCTGGGCCTGGCCCGCACAGTCCCGACCTGGCATGAACTCCTGCGGCTGATGGATGGCACCCCCATACGATGCGGGGCCTCCCGCGTCACGGTGAACCGCTCAGCCCTGGGTGAGATCGCCGCCTACGGCCGTGACGCCTCTCACCACACCTTCTACTGGGGCGCCAAGCTGAT
>NZ_JBHLZP010001298.1:0-527 GCF_042429965.1 Actinoallomurus acaciae | reverse complement strand
CTCCAGTGACGTTATCATACGCACTAATCAATGCGGCGCAAGACTGCGAAATTGTCTTTTTTTACGCTACAATCCCATAAATTTACCTGGTAAATAGTGAGCGAACGTTTCATCAATTTCGCTTTCGTGCGCTCATTTTTAACGTTTTGATAATCATGATGAATTCCCGGGAATATAAATTATGAGGGATATAGTTGCCTTAACGGGAGGCATTGGCAGTGGCAAGAGTACCGTTGCCAATGCGTTTGCTGATCTCGGAATTAACGTCATTGATGCCGATATTATTGCGCGTCAGGTGGTTGAACCAGGTGCACCTGCGCTACATGCCATTGCTGATCACTTTGGCGCTAACATGATTGCTGCTGATGGAACATTGCAGCGCCGGGCCTTGCGCGAGCGGATCTTCGCCAACCCGGAAGAGAAAAACTGGCTTAACGCCCTGCTGCATCCGCTGATTCAGCAAGAGACGCAACACCAGATCCAGCGAGCTACTTCCCCCTATGTACTATGGGTTGTGCCATTGCTGG
>NZ_JBHLZP010001297.1:0-531 GCF_042429965.1 Actinoallomurus acaciae | reverse complement strand
CCGGCTCGACGGGGTGCCCCTGACGTCGCTGGGGCACGACGCGCTGCGGAACGCGGTCGGGTACGCCTTCGCGCGGCCCACGCTGTTCGGCGACACGATCGCCGAGGCGATCGGCGACGACGCCGAGGCGGCCGCCCGCGCGGCGTGCGCGGACGCCTTCATCCGCCGGCTGCCCCTCGGCTACCGCACACCGCCGACGGAGGCGCCGATGTCCGGCGGTGAGCTGCAGCGGCTGGGGCTGGCGCGGGCGTTCGCCCATCCCGGCCGGGTCCTCATCCTCGACGACGCCACCTCCAGCCTGGACACCGTGACCGAGACGCAGGTGGGCGACGTGCTGACCCGCGACGGCCGGACCCGCTTGATCATCGCCCACCGCGTCGGCACGGCGGCACGGGCGGACCTGGTCGCCTGGCTCGACGGCGGAACGGTGCGCGCCTGCGCGCCGCACCGGGAGCTGTGGTCGGATCCGAAGTACCGCGAGGTGTTCGGTGAGTGACCACCGGGCGCGCGGCCGGCGGGTCCTGACGGCCG
>NZ_JBHLZP010001296.1:0-535 GCF_042429965.1 Actinoallomurus acaciae | reverse complement strand
TTTGCCGACTGGGCTGTGCGGGCCGTGCTGTTTTACTGGCGAATGGTTACTGGACGTTGGCTATGGAAATACCCTCGATCCGAGCCGCAAAAGTGTGAAAAAAAGCCAGTTGTATCGGAATAAACGACAAAATGCAGATTATTTCAGCAAACGATTTCAAATTTAAAAAACAGGCTTTGACATTGTGGGTGGGCATCGCTAATATTCGCCTCGTTCTCACGATTCCTCTGTAGTTCAGTCGGTAGAACGGCGGACTGTTAATCCGTATGTCACTGGTTCGAGTCCAGTCAGAGGAGCCAAATTTTAGTTTTGAGACATCTCTATGAGTCTCAGGACAGTTAAAAAATAAAAATTATTTTTACCCGGTCACTTTGTAAAAAAGTGGTCGGGTTTTTGATTTCTGTGTTTCGTGCGCTTAATCGAGTCTCACGCTTCAGTGAGCAAATTGCCCCTCCCCAACAGACATCACGATTCACAAGGTCAAAAATTCTGTTCCATGAAGTACCGTACAAAGATAAAGAGAAAAATGCCTTAT
>NZ_JBHLZP010001295.1:0-538 GCF_042429965.1 Actinoallomurus acaciae | reverse complement strand
GCGAATTCGAAATAATTTATTTTTATCATACCTACTTAGTACAAAACAATCGATGAAAAGTATTCAATAAATAACCAATCACAGTCTTTAGAACCTTTCTTTATCACATATTTAATATTTGTGCATTTGACTCCAACTATCTCATATCTAATGGGTCTTGGCCTCTTCGATCTTGTCCTTGTATTTCTCTTGGTAGATGTTCTGGGGGTCGTATTTGACGGCCAGCTCCTTCCAGTAGTCGGGTTGCTTGTTGATAAGATGCCTGATGACTTTGTCGGACGCCTCCTTCTGCTTGGCGGTACATTTGGAGCAGTCGTTCTCGAGGGCATCAGGTAGGGTTTCCTTCAGGTCTTTGCCGTCGGGAGTGCAGCGGCCTTTGTCGAGGAGGCAGTCCACGTAGCCTCTGAGGAGACGCTGGGACTCGAGGATCTCGTCCACGTTGATGTGGTCCCACTTGTCGGTGTAGGTCGACTGGGGGAAGCCCCAGGCTACCGCCACCATGACGCTAAGGCTGACTACGATTATGGCTTTCATGTTG
>NZ_JBHLZP010001294.1:0-539 GCF_042429965.1 Actinoallomurus acaciae | reverse complement strand
CCCCTGAACCAGATATTTCGCCTCTCCACGACCAATACGCTGGGCAATACGGTTTGCCAGATAAGATTCAATATCCACCCCACTGTCCTGGAGCAGCTCATTGGACACACGAATTATTTTTGATGACAGCTTTTTAGCCCCCAGAATAGCGGTCCCGAACGTCACATCCTGTTCCGTTGCGGCTGTATTTTCCGCCAGCAGTTCGCCCTCTTCAGTCGTGCCATCAGACGTTGACCAGGTGATATCCTGCCCGGTTGATGTGGTCAGAAGTTGCGCAACACTGGCAATCCCGCCATAAGCCTTCATGGTGTCAATGATTTTGTTACGCATCTGCGTGGGCACCGTATATCCGCCCTGAGAATCCGTTGTTACACTCTGAGCCCGCAGTTCACGCATCAGATTACGCTCTTCAGCATTCAGTTCTGCAAATCCGGCACGCAGAAAACGGTTAAATGCCGCAGCGCGCTTCTCTTCCACCGCCTTTTTCCCGTTCTCCGCCTCATTATTCTGGCGCTCTTCCGGCCCGGACTCATCCACAT
>NZ_JBHLZP010001293.1:0-545 GCF_042429965.1 Actinoallomurus acaciae | reverse complement strand
TAACGAATCTGACTGAAAGCCAGTTTGGTATAGGCACACCGCGCAGCATGTTTCCGTGGAATTTGTCCGGCACCTATGTACAGGTGATCCCATATATCTATTCCGTGGATGCCGGGGGCAACGAGTATAACTTCCTCGCGGATTACTATCGCACCACCCAGGAGCTGGCTTCAAACATTTTCCGTAAAGGCTATCAGTGGCCGTTCCACGCCACGCGGGTAATGGATTTTGGCTCCAGCTTGTTAGATATGGCAGTAGCGCAAGAGCAGCAACATGGTCGTCAGGTATTTATGGATTTCAATCGTAATCCAGAACCTGTGCCGGGTGACCTACCGTTCTCATTAGATCGACTGGACGACGACGTTCGCGCGTATCTGGAAAATAACGACGCTCTGGCACCATCGCCCATCGAACGCCTGCAACAAATGAATCCTCTGTCTATCTCGCTGTATAAGATGCACGGTTACGATCTCATCACGCAGCCATTGCAGTTTGCCATGAATAATCAGCACATGAATGGCGGCATTGAAGTCGATATCTGGGGA
>NZ_JBHLZP010001292.1:0-551 GCF_042429965.1 Actinoallomurus acaciae | reverse complement strand
ACTGTGCGGCAACGGCTTCGGCCTGTTTGCGGGTAAAAGGACCGTCAGGCAGTCCCTGAAGTATTCTGAAATATTCGCTCATCCTCATATCTCCGGTGATGCCCCGCGCAGGACGGGGCGGTTATCACAGTCAGGCCAGTCAGAACGGGATATCGTCTGAAAACCCGTAATCCTCCCCCTCCGGTGGTTGCGGCTGAGGCTCCGGCTGCGCAGCCTTACGTCCACGGCCTTTCGTTTTCGCGCTCCCTTTTTTCGTCGCGTCAGCACTCTGTGACTGACCATTCTGCTGAGGCTGCGGTTGCACCTGAGCGTTCTGCTGTGGTGCACTCCCCAGCATCTGCATGGTGCCCGTGGTTTTAACAAGGATTTCGGTGACGTAACGGGTAATACCGTTATCTTCCCAGCTACGGGTGCGAAGCTGGCCTTCAATGTAGACCTGCGCCCCCTTACGCAGATATTCACCTGCCACTTCCGCGAGCTTGCCGAACAGCACCACGCGGTGCCATTCCGTCTGCTCCTTCATTTCCCCCGTCTGTTTGTCGCGCCAGGTT
>NZ_JBHLZP010001291.1:0-552 GCF_042429965.1 Actinoallomurus acaciae | reverse complement strand
GCGGAGAAGTTTCTAGAGGCCCACCAAGATCATGGCTTCAATGTTGTTCGTCCTTCTCTCGCTCGTCGTGGCAGCCGCCGTGGCGTCTCCGGTCCCTGAGGATACGCCTTTGGTGGAGGTGATCGAGGTTATTGATACCGTGCCTGCAGTGGTGCCGTCGGTTGAAGAGTCTACCACTCCCGAAGCCAAAGAACACAGCGTCGCTAAGAGGTCGGCCCTGCGTGGCGACAACCCCAGTAACGATTTGCTCGCGGACCTTGAAGGGCTGAAGTATGAGAACGGGCTGTCAAGTCTTGAAGGACGTAGGATTAAGTTCTTACCCACCTGGTTGGGTTAAGTTATCGGGTATTTGATTTATATAGTGTATCGGGCTGCTTCCATGGGGTTTCGCAAAAGACATGTACTTCAGTATCAATGTTGATACATATTAAATTGGTGATTTGTTACGAATCTAGTTTATATTGTTGTTATCTTACCCAAACCCATGGAATGTAAGCTAATATAATGTAATTGTATTTTTTTTATTGCTTAAATAAATAAAACTTGTATTTG
>NZ_JBHLZP010001290.1:0-555 GCF_042429965.1 Actinoallomurus acaciae | reverse complement strand
AAACCTGGACGCCCTTGTGATCGAACTGTATGTCCATCTGGATGATCATGTCCTGCCATCACGTCGGCAGCCGCGGTGTCGGGGCCGGCCGCGGTTGTTGAGTGATGCCGAGCTGGTGTGTGTCGCGGTCGCGCAGGTCTTGTTGCGTTGTGTTGATGAACGCCGCTGGTTGCGGGTGGCTCCTGGCCGGATCGGGCGCTTGTTCCCGCGGCTGCCGTCTCAGTCCGGATACAACCGGCACCTGCGCGCGCTGGGACCGGTCATGTCCCAGGTCGCGCTGGGTCTGGCGCGTGCAGTCCCGACCTGGAATGAACGGCTACGCCTGATGGATGGCACACCCGTGCGGTGTGGTGCGTCCCGCGTCACGGTCAACCGCTCGAGCCTTGGTGAGATCGGTATGGGGGGACGCATCCCACCACGCCTTCTTTTGGGGGGCGAAGCTGATGCTCATCACCACCGCCGACAAAGCGGTGACCTCTTTCAGCCTGGCCCACCCCAAAGACCTCGACGAACGCAAACAAGCACTCCACCCGCCCCACGTCCACTGCCGGGCCC
>NZ_JBHLZP010001289.1:0-558 GCF_042429965.1 Actinoallomurus acaciae | reverse complement strand
GGGCGGAGGCGTAGTTGAGCACCGGCCGCAGCCGCCCGCCGGCCAGCACGAAGCGCGTGCCGGTGTCCTTGTCCAGGATGAGCGTCCCCGGCTTGCGCCACGCGGACGCGCCGCCCGGGGAGATCACGGCCAGCACGGCGACCCCGCCGACCGCGAGCGCCGCCACGATCGCGCCGATGATCAGGCCGCTCCACGACCGGCGCAGCGGCGGGACCGCCATGTCCGGCTCGGCGCGCAGCAGCGCCGAGACGAGCCGGCCGACCATGAACCCGTGGGCATGAACCTGGTCACGCCTGTTGTGCATCGCACACCTCCGATCCGCCGCGCGTCCGTACGCTCACGCCCACCCGCCCCGCGCCTTCGCGTACAGGCCGACGACCGTCAGCACCAGCGGGATGATCGCGATGGCCGTGCCCGAGTGCGCCAGGTCGGCCATCCGCCCCCAGTGCGGCAGCAGGCGGCGGCCCGGCAGCAGCCGCGCGACCGACAGCAGCAGGCCGGCGATGACCAGCAGGCCCAGCACGACGGCCGGCCGTACGGCGGCGGGCTGGTCGAGGG
>NZ_JBHLZP010001288.1:0-567 GCF_042429965.1 Actinoallomurus acaciae | reverse complement strand
TATGCGGTGTCGCAGGCGCACCAACCAGCGTTATGGTGCCATCGCGCTTCAGCAAGGTGGTAAAATCGTCGAGATTATGTGGCGCAGCTACTGTATTCAAAATGAAATCGAAACTCTTCACATGAGCCACCATCTCATCGGCATTGCGTGAGTTAACAACTTCATCGGCTCCCAGGGCTTTTGCCGCTTCGCGTTTTGACTCAGAAGTGGTAAATGCCACCACATGCGCCCCCATCGCGTGGGCCAGTTTAATCCCCATATGTCCCAGCCCGCCGATGCCGACCACGCCCACTTTTTTACCCGGCCCGGCCAGCCAGTGGCGTAGCGGCGAGTACGTGGTGATTCCTGCACACAATAAAGGAGCCACCGCCGCCAGCTGCTCTTGCGGGTGACGAATACGCAGAACATATCGCTCATGAACGACGATCTGTTGTGAGTAGCCGCCCAGAGTATGGCCCGGTTCATCCGGTGTCGGCGAGTTATAGGTTCCGGTCATGTGATCACAGTAGTTTTCCAGCCCATCTTCACACTCTTCGCAATGTTTACAACTGTCGACAATGCAGCCGA
>NZ_JBHLZP010001287.1:0-568 GCF_042429965.1 Actinoallomurus acaciae | reverse complement strand
CGATTAGGCAACAATCGTCGCCCTTGCCCGCTAACGGCCATTACGGGCGGCCGCACGTTGTGAAGAGCCACAAGCCCACACTGCTGTACGACCCGGCCAAGTCGGAGACGTTCCGCGCTCTGCAAGAGGAGGGCCTGGGAGACATCGTCGAAGAGGTCCCCGTGCCCATCCAGCCCAAGGTCTTCACGGCGCCGTCCAACAAGAGGCCAGTGCCAACTCCCAAACCCACGAAGCAGGCTGCCTCGAATGGAGTAGCACAGAACGGAAAACAAACGACCTTCGTAAACTCCCTGCAGGAAGAGCACATCCAGCAATCGAACTCTTTCAAGCGTCTAATGTACCACGTGCTCGGGGACACGGAGTTCTAGCGGCGGACGGCGCATATCGACACCTCACGAATTCACTACGAGATAAATGACAACCCCATTCACGTATTGTTGTAGCACCTCGACCCCGGCCACGGTTATACCAACTTAGTATCTCCGCGTTGACTGATACCACGACTTCACGGTTAAAAGGCGACCACACTTAGAATCGACTCGTTGGATTAGCAACGACATAAGACTAA
>NZ_JBHLZP010001286.1:0-569 GCF_042429965.1 Actinoallomurus acaciae | reverse complement strand
CTGAAGGCCCTCGACCTGCTCCGCGACGAGCCGCGCCCGGCCACCGCCGGCGCGCTCGTCGTGCTGGCGGAGGCCCGCATCCGCCTGGGCCGCGCGGAGTCCGCGGTCGAGATCATCGACCGGGCCATGGCGTGCCTGCGCCGGATGGAGCCCTCCCGCGAGGCGGCCGAAGGCTGGTTCAACCTCGCCGAGCTGCTGTCGCAGACCGGTGACGAAGAACGCCGTACCGAGGCGTACCGCAACGCGCTGGCCTGTGCGGGGCTGTGACCCACGCGACGGGAGAGACGACACGCGTGCGGTGGGCGCGCCGAAAAGGCCGGTCGGGGCGGGCCGTTGCCACGCGATGAATAAGGTGGGAAGGTCCAAGGTGCCCCGCCCGCAGCCGAGAGATTCGACCACGCCTCCATGACCAGCACGCACCGCCTCGAGCGCCGTCCGCTCCGCAGGCCCGCACTTCGTACCGCCCGCGTTCCAGAGGCCGGGGCCCGTGCGTAGGCAGGGCGCGTTCATCGCGGTGGCCGCCGCGATCTGCGGCATCGGCGCCATGGTCGCCGCGGGGCTCGCCGGCG
>NZ_JBHLZP010001285.1:0-571 GCF_042429965.1 Actinoallomurus acaciae | reverse complement strand
GGCCACGGTCGGCAGAGCCGCCCCGGCGAGGACGATCCCGGCGGCGAGCACCGAGCCGGCGGCGGGCAGCAGCACGGCGCTCAGCGCGACCGCGGCGAGGCCCACCGCCCAGGAGACCACCGTCGGCAGCAGACAGCGCAGCAGCAGGTCCTGCACGGACTCCACGTCGGCGACCATCCGCTGAACGAGCTCCGCGTCCCGCTCGCCCGGGGCCGTCTCGCGCAGAGCGGGGTCCGCGGAGCGGCGCAGCGCCTCGTACGCGCGCACCCGCAGGTCGGCGAGGACACGGAGGGCGGCGTCGTGACCGGTGAGGCGCTCGACGTACCGCAGCCCCCCACGGAACAGGGCGAACGCCCGTACACCCACGATGGCGAGGGCCAACGCGGACAGCGGCGGCTGCTGCCCGGCCCGCGCGATGAGCCAGGCGCCGCTCGCCGTCAGCCCGACCGCGGACAACTCACCCCCCACACCCGCGGCCGTCGCCCACGCGAGTGCGGCTTGATGCCTCCGGCCGATGAGGCGGGCGATCACGCGGCCGCCTCGCGCGACGGCAGGTGGACGACCCGGTCGG
>NZ_JBHLZP010001284.1:0-574 GCF_042429965.1 Actinoallomurus acaciae | reverse complement strand
CTCAGCTTCACCGCCTTGCTGCGACAAGACAGCGATGGTGGTCTTTCACCCCCACTCGATCGATCAGCGCCTCGTGGCGCACGAAATCCCAGATCCAGGCCCTGGACCGGTTGGCGCCGGTGCTGCCGATGATGCCCGAGCGCCGCACCCATGACTACGTCCGGAACGGCATCACCACGTTGTTCGCCGCTTTGGACGTGGTTAGATCATCGGTTCAATCCACCGCCGGCATCGGGCGAGTGAGTTCAAGAAGTTCCTGGCCAAGATCGATTCGAGACAGACCCTGGACGACGGCTCCCTCACGTCGATCGCGAGATGTCGAAAGCGTCTTTCGAAAGAGCCTTTCGCGGCCGCACGGCTCAGTCGTCTCCCGGACGGGCCCGGCGTTCGTGGTTCGTCGGGTTCACCACCTCGCTCCAGCGCCGTACGCCCCGGCCGCTGACGGGGCGGGTCTCCCTGGCGGCCGAGACGCTGACCAGCGGGCCGCGGACGGTCTCGATCGCGGCCCCGCTGGTGTCGCGGGCCGCCGGCTACCGCTCGCGGCCGGGATGCCGTGCGCCGCGGCGTACCCGCG
>NZ_JBHLZP010001283.1:0-575 GCF_042429965.1 Actinoallomurus acaciae | reverse complement strand
GCCTTTCCACCAGTCTGTCATTTGCGGAAGTTGAAAAAGAGGCAATTATTAACGCAGCCCAGGTCACAGGCGGTCGCATTCAGGAAATGTCGGCTTTACTTGGGATCGGCCGCACTACGCTGTGGCGGAAAATGAAGCAACATGGCATTGATGCAGGGCAGTTTAAGCGCCGTGGATAGCGGGAGAGTATGTACTTTCCCGCTATGAATTGCTAATTAATAGCGACCATGACTGCCGTGATTTGGTCCACCATTTGAAGGTGGCATTGGCTTACCTGAGGGCGCAGGACCACGAGGGCCATCGCTGTGGCGGTGATGATGGTGGGGAACACAAGCACTCAACAGGCTTGCAAAGACAATTGCTAACAGGCTGAAGGTAAATGTTTTTTTCATGACAAACTCTTGAACGGTTAATGCACTGTGATTGTTATCACATAAAAGCTGCATTGTTAATATTGTCAGGAGTCTGATTATGAGTTTTGGTAACTCAGAATTGAAAGAAGACGCGTAGCAGGCGTAAAAAAGCCATTACGTGCAACTCACATAATGGCTCGTTATTAACCGCCAGGGTAGTAT
>NZ_JBHLZP010001282.1:0-576 GCF_042429965.1 Actinoallomurus acaciae | reverse complement strand
GCGGTTGTGGATAACTTATGGCGCCTGCCTGTCGCGGTCCCTGTTTCGACGCTGTGCCCGGCGCGTCACGGTCCCTAACGCCTCGCGATCAGGACTCGGCACGGTCCCTGACGCGTCGCCGCGCCTGCGCGTTACGGTTCTGACGCCTCCCGGCCGCTAACGCCTCGCGATCCCTGACTCGGCACGATCTCTGACGCGTCGCCGCGTCTGTGTGTCACGGCCCCTGACGCCTCGCGGTCCCTGGTGTGTCGCCCTGCCCCTGGCCACGCGGTCCCCCTGACGCGGCCCGGCGCACGGCGGTACCCCCCCCGGCTCCGTCCGCCCGGCACTCCCCGCCCGCCCGGGGGTGGGCCACCCCACTTCCATTGTCCAGTGCGAGATGGCAGTGCAGGTAGGGCCGCGTACCGCTGTGGATAACGCGGCGGTTCGAAAACGCGAAGGCCCCGGCACCGCCATGGGGCGGCCGGGGCCTCTCTGCGTGCGCGTCAGCGTGACATGATCTCGCGCATGAGGCGTGCGGTTTCGCTGGGGGTCTTGCCGACACGGACGCCGACCTTCTCCAACGCTTCCTTCTTG
>NZ_JBHLZP010001281.1:0-577 GCF_042429965.1 Actinoallomurus acaciae | reverse complement strand
GAATGGTGGTGTGTGTCGTGACGGAGTCGGCGCAGTCGGGTTTGGTTGTTGAGGGTTCGTCGTTGAGTCTGGGTACGGCGGCGGCGCGTAATTTGGCGACGACGACGAAGTCGGCGCCGCAGATGCAGGGGATTTCGTCTCGGTGGTTGTTGCGGATGTTGCCGTGGGTTCAGGCTTCGGGTGGGGTTTTTCGGGTGAATCGGCGGTTGAGTTATGCGGTGGGGGATGGTCGGGTGAGTTTTTCTTCGACGGGTTCGGAGGTGCGGGTTGTTCCGCCGGAGTTGTGTGAGCTTCCGTTGTTGCGGGGGTTTGGGGATGAGGGGACGTTGAATGCGTTGGCGGGGCGTTTTGTGCAGCAGGAGTTTGATGCTGGGGATGTGATTGTGGAGGTGGGGAGGCCTGCGGATCAGGTGTTTTTGATTGCGCATGGGAAGGTGGGTCGGGTGGGGGTTGGTAAGTATGGTGATGAGACGGCGTTGGGGGTGTTGGCGGATGGTGATTATTTTGGTGATCGGGCGTTGGCCGGGTCTCAGGAGACGTGGGATTTCACCGCCAAGGCCCAGACCAAATGCATCGT
>NZ_JBHLZP010001280.1:0-578 GCF_042429965.1 Actinoallomurus acaciae | reverse complement strand
AAAAAAGATAAAAATGATTACAGTATTCTCTTACATGCTAAACCCATCAAAATCTTTTCAAAAAACCGTCAACAGTCTATATAACCTTGTGCATCTCACAGTATAAAGGCACTTATATTAATCAACATGTTCAATATGATATACATACATACAATAATGTATAAAAGATATAAAAATCTGTAACATACAACCATAATGTTTATTGATCCTTACAACTAATGTAGCGCATTAGGAACTACACAATCAATTACGAATTAACCGGCTAAGACAAACTGTAGTCTTGGGGAATCAATTTACATACACACATTTGGAATGTGTGTTATTGGGAATGTTTAAGGTAATTTTGTGTTATAATTCTGTGACCGCATATCTAATATTATCACAATTATCACCAATATAAATTCACCTCACAATTGGCATTTATACAATATTTTGAGTGTGTGTAAAAGCGTTTAGGCTAATTACATAAAGTGAATTCTACCAAAGATATAATTACACGCCAATTCATCTATTAAAGCTCTCAATCTTCACGGCACAGAATGTTAATTTTCAATATAACGGAATCATCTTATTCTAAA
>NZ_JBHLZP010001279.1:0-589 GCF_042429965.1 Actinoallomurus acaciae | reverse complement strand
TCTTAAACCTGAATAAACATATATCCGGCTCCGTTACACTATATATCATCAGCACATTAATCTACAAAATTACATCAAAAAATAATATGTCTGAACAATTATGTTGAAGGGCAGCTTAAAACAGGATCGTATACGGAAAATTCTTATAAACGCACTTATATATCATTGTCGAAGTTTCCATAGGCACCTTGCCTTCGTTCTTATCACAATTTTCAAGTAACTCTTTTATTTGTTTCATATCAACTTCTTTAGGGAAATATGATAAACTTTCAGCGATATCGAGATGTCCATTCTTTTTCCCGAATCCCGCTTTCACATATATACAGTAGATTAACTTTTTCAAATTGTTTTCGTCGACATTTGACAGAACAGTTCCTTCGCGTAAATCCTTTAATGTTTCGGGATCGACATTCGTTTCCACGGCACACTCCATGTAGGTTTTGGCCAGAAGCAATGCTTTCTCAGGCACTAAGTAGATACCTGGCTTTTTACCGCATAGGCAGCCTCCACAAAACAGTACCAAAATAGCAGTTAGTCGTATCATCGTGGTTCAATTGTAGAAATATAGAGAATTAAGTCGCACTGATCC
>NZ_JBHLZP010001278.1:0-920 GCF_042429965.1 Actinoallomurus acaciae | reverse complement strand
CGTTGCCTGGTCGCCGCGTTCGACGCGGGCCTGTCCGCGTACGAGACGATGGGCGCCGGCCGTGACGCGGCCCGGGTCCGCCGCCGGCTGCGGCGCCTGGGCGTACGCCGCCGGCACTGGAGCAACACCGACCGCCCGGTCTCCGGCTGGGCGAGCCTCACCGACACCGAACGCACCGTGTCGGAGCTGGTCGCCCAGGGTCTGACGAACCGCCAGGTGGCCGACCAGCTGTTCATGAGCGCGCACACGGTGGCGTTCCATCTGCGCCATGTGTTCCGCAAGCTGAACATCGGCTCCCGCGTGGAACTGACCCGCCTGACCCTCCAGCGCAGCGCCTGAGCGCCCGGGAGGCGTCAGTCTCCGGGCCGCCCCTTGGCGACCACGACCTGCGCCGGTCGCAGCCGGCGCGTTCCCTCGCCGTAGCCGGGCACCAGGACCCGTACGACCGTGCCGTCGGGCGCCTCGGAGGGCACGACGGTGACCGCCTGGTGGCGCGCCGGGTCGAACCGGGCGCCCATGTCGTCCTGGCGCTGGCGGGGGTAGCCGAGGCGTGCGATGACGTCGCGGGCCTGGTCGAGGACGGCGCGGACGCCCTGGATGACGGCTTCGGGTTCGGCGTCGGCGTGTTCGAGGGCGCGTTCGAGGCCGTCCAGGACCGGCAGCCACCGCGCGGCGGTACGGGCGCGTTCGGCGTCGCGTTCCTCGTCCAGGGCCCGGACGGTGCGTTTGCGATAGTTGTCCAGATCCGCCAGCGCCCGCCGCCACCGGTCCTCCAACGCGGAGATCTTCGCCGCATGATCGTTCTCCGGGGGTGCGGCCTCCGGCTCCTGGGGACGCGGCGCCTCGCACCCCCGGAGATCTTCGCCGCATGATCGTTCTCCGGGGGTGCGGCCTCCGGCTCCTGGGGACGCGGCGCCTCG
>NZ_JBHLZP010001277.1:0-594 GCF_042429965.1 Actinoallomurus acaciae | reverse complement strand
CTGGCCGCCGCCCCGAACGCCCGCGTCGACGGCGTCGACGCCTCGGCGGGCATGCTCGCCCGTGCGCGCGCCAAGCGGTGGCCGGACGGCGTGGAGTTCGTGCACGCCCGCGCCGAGGAGCTCGCCGACGCCGGGGTCACCGGGCCGTTCGACGGCGTCTTCGCCGCGTACCTCATCCGCAACCTGTCCGACCCGGACGCCGTGCTCGCGTCGCTGTGGTCCCTGCTGCGGCCCGGCGGCCGTCTCATCGTGCACGACTACTCCGTACGCGACCACCCGCTCACCCGGCTGATCTGGCACGCCGTGTGCTGGAGTGTCATCATCCCGGCGGGCCGGCTGACCACCGGCGACGCGGGCCTGTACCGCTACCTGTGGCGGAGCGCGCTGGAGTTCGACCGGCCACCGGAGTTCGCCGAGCGCCTGCGCCGCGCCGGCTTCACCGACGTACGCGCCGCCACCATGACCGGCTGGCAGAAGGGCATCGTGCACGCGTTCGGCGCCCGGCGCCCGGGACCGGCGTCATGACCGCCGGCCGCGCCCCCGGCACCGACCGCCGCCGAGTGCACCATCCGGCGCCGCCCGGAGCACCGAGCG
>NZ_JBHLZP010001276.1:0-595 GCF_042429965.1 Actinoallomurus acaciae | reverse complement strand
AGCGGTCCGGGCGCGACGTGCCGCCGGTCCGGCGCGAGCGGGAAGGTGGCGAGCAGCAGCGCGGGCAGCCCGAGGGGTTCGTCGCTGGGAGTCGGGGCGTGGATCACGGCCGGGACTCCCGGGGGCGGTTCGCCGTCGGGCACGGCCCACCGGACCTGCCAGCCGGCGCGCTCCTCCACGGGCCGGTCGGCGAGCAGGGACGCGTCGGCGGTGCCGCGTGCCTCCGCCGTGTGCCAGGTGCGTCCGTCGATGGTCACCGTGCCGGTGGTCACGCCGCGGCGTTCCTCGTCCGGATGCCAGGTCGCCGTGAGGGTACGGGGCTCCCCGGCGTCGATGACGATCTCGGTGAGCGCGGGCAGGGCGATCAGGAGCGCGGGTCCGGCCTCGTCGAGCAGCCGCCGTACGAGGGTCTCGGCGGCGGCGTCGCGCAACGGCAGGCGCACGACGGTGTCGTACCCCTCGGGGAGGCCCATGTCGTCGCCGGGCCACGTGTCGTCGCCGGGCCACGGCAGGCGCAGCAGCGGCACGTCACCGCCGCGCCGGTCGAGCTCGTCCGCCAGCCCGGGGACGGCCGCGACCTCGCGTACGACACCGG
>NZ_JBHLZP010001275.1:0-595 GCF_042429965.1 Actinoallomurus acaciae | reverse complement strand
AAATCGCTGGCCAAATGGCCACGACATAAAGACAACATAGTTACATATTCGAACAAATAAAATGCTTGCTGCCACACGTACACTTTTGCACTATAATATGTCCTGCGCACTTGTTTAATCTCAATTGAGATCGGCCGCCATGGCTGAAATCGGTCGGACGCTTTAAGTTTAGTTTAGTTTTAACAATGAATTAGGTACTGAATCTATTTCCTAGCTCGTAGCCTGAACCAATGGCCGCCCTTCATCTTGATGTTGACAGACTTCTCACACATCTGGATGGGAAGGACCGTCTTCTCAGAAGGGGAAATTTCGAACTGGCGCAATAATTGGTATAGAGTCGCTTTCACTTCGCAGAGGGCAAACCTTGAACCGATACAGTTCCTAGGTCCGGCTCCGAAGGGCATATAAGCGTAAGGGTTGATGTCATGCCTGTTGTCTTCAGAGAACCTTTCGGGGTCAAATTTTTCCGGGTTTGGGAAGTACTTGGGGTCCCGGTGGAACGCCCATACCGGGATGATTAGACCTTCGCCTTTACGCATAATGTAGTCTTCGGTGGCATCTTTGTTCGGTTTCCCAAGATTGTAGTCTTGGCTGC
>NZ_JBHLZP010001274.1:0-598 GCF_042429965.1 Actinoallomurus acaciae | reverse complement strand
GTATTACCTGATGATGAAGATATTAGGTATATTATAATGTATCTTTTAGTTAAACACAGCAATAGCCATCTTTGTTTGAGCAGTACAATATTAATTTCTTTATATAGATAAACCTTATTGATATTAATTTAGAACTATTTCTACTATTGGAATTTGAAAACGAATGTGCCCAGTAAGTATGTAAGCTAAGTGCACTCATGCTATTGCAGCGAACTAAAGATGATCGAAAATGCGTCTACTGGTCC
This sequence comes from Actinoallomurus acaciae, assembly GCF_042429965.1. Taxonomy (NCBI): domain Bacteria; kingdom Bacillati; phylum Actinomycetota; class Actinomycetes; order Streptosporangiales; family Thermomonosporaceae; genus Actinoallomurus; species Actinoallomurus acaciae. Next base: position 353 of record NZ_JBHLZP010001274.1, on the reverse strand, counting down.
TCAAGTTAAGGTTGGAAGTCGAACTCCTCGACTTTGCCGTCGTTGTTGATGACCCTGTGTCCGCCACTGTTCTCGCTCGTCTTGCCGTTCACGTTGGACGAGGTCTTGAAGGTGTACTCGGACTGACCGAAAACGTGGCCCCCAGGTGGGCTTTGCAGACTGCGGACGCTGCCAGAGCCGAAGTTAGGCTCCCAGATAGATTTATCGTTGAATTGATCCTTGATCAATTTGTGAACCTCATCCCAATTTCCTTTTGAAGCAGCCGCAAATATATCGCTGTCACTGGCCGGGAAAGCTTGGGCGATGACGACGGCCCCGAGCACAGCTGCTAGGATTGCGAATTTGGCCATTTT
>NZ_JBHLZP010001273.1:0-599 GCF_042429965.1 Actinoallomurus acaciae | reverse complement strand
GGGCGCCCACCGGCCGGCGGGGTCGGCGACGACGACGCAGGCGCCCTCGGCGCCGAGGGTGAGCGGCCCCGCGCCGCTGCCGGTCGCGGCGTTGTGGTCCCATCGGGTGACGCCGGCGGCGGTGACCTGGACGAGCACCTCACCGGCACCGGGGGTCGGATCCTCGATCCACTCCACCCGCAGGTCCGTCGTGTGCTCGGTGATCGGATACGCTCGCGCCGCCTTCACTGCCGCCCCCGCCCCGGTCGGTCTCGCCCCCCATGCCGCTTTCGTCCCTATCTGTCACTCGACATACCCCTGGTACGGATATCGCACGCCTGGTCAGGGCCGGTACCCGCCGGTATGACGGGTACCGGCCCGTTGACCGATGCGAGCCGTCAGGACGGGAGCGTCCACTTCTGGTTGGCGCCCCCGGTGCAGTCCCAGATCTGCAGCCGGGTGCCGTTGGCCGAGCTCGGCCCGGTGGCGTCCAGACAGCGCCCGGACGCGGGGTTCACCAGCGAGCCGCCGGACGCCTGCCACCGCTGGGCGCCGGTGCCGTTGCAGTCGTACAGCTGGACCTGCGAACCGTTCGCGGTGCCGGCCGCGGTCACGTCCAT
>NZ_JBHLZP010001272.1:0-599 GCF_042429965.1 Actinoallomurus acaciae | reverse complement strand
CTACAACTAAGCCATCAATGTAATTCCACCAAGTTGTCCGCTGTATTCGGGCACTGGTCCGGTTTCAAGGAAGCGAAGATATGAGATATAAACTGGGAACTTGATTGCTTGGGGCACTTGGATATCTCGCTCACAATGCAGTCGGTCACTCCTTCGTAAAGTTTGCACACCTCCGCATTCGTATATTTCTTATCCGAGGCGTAAAAGTCGCGAATCACGTTCTGGCATTGAGTAAGTTGTTCCGAATGATTCCCAATGCAATCCATCCCACCTTCTTCAAAGAAAACTGTTGTCTTTTCAGCGTCGTTGTCGCACAAATAGTCAGCGAGCTCCTTCACAGTTTTTTTGGATGTTTCAATACTAACATCAGTGTCTACACAGGGCGCAATTGCGTCTGCCATGTCTTCGAAACACTTAAGCAATGAACGCTCTTTCTTACAGACCGCTTTGGTAATGGTTACGAGCGACTCTATCTCCCTTATCTCTGTAGGCTTAGTCATATCAATGTGAAAGTTGATAGGCACCGCTTCTACCATGTTACTCAGTAAGCAGTACTGAAAGTTCTGTACCCCTTTCTCAGCTCTCCTGGTATTTTCCGG
>NZ_JBHLZP010001271.1:0-600 GCF_042429965.1 Actinoallomurus acaciae | reverse complement strand
CGGCCGGCGCGGGCGTACGGGTCGCGGCGCGCGCGATCGGCGTCGAGGGACCGATGACGGCCGAGTTGGACCCGCGGCTGCTGGACGGACCCGCGCCGGTGCGACGGTGACCGGCTCGCTGGTGTGCGTGAGCCTCGCGCCGTCGCTGGACCGGTACCTGCGGCTGCCGGGGCTCACCGTGGGCGCGGTCAACCGTCCGTCCACGGTGGTCGAACGCGCCGGCGGAAAGGGCCTGAACGTCGCCCGTACGGCTTGGGCGCTCGGCGTACCGGTGCGCTCACTCGTGCTGGCCGGCGGCGGCACCGGCGAGAGGCTCCGCCGGCTGGCCGGCGCGCAGGGCCTCGCGGTGATGTGGGTGGACGGCGGGGCCGAGACGCGGCAGTGCTCGTGCCTGCTCGACGAGACGACCGGAGAACTCACCGAGGTCTACGAGCCGGTCTCGCCGGTGTCCGCGTCCGCCTGGCCGCGCTTCGCGGACGCCGCCGAGGACGCCTTCGCGGCGCTGGACCGCGATGACGTCGTGGTCGTCTCCGGCCGGGTGCCCGCGGGCATGCCGGCCGACGCCCTGGCGTTCGTCGCCGGCCGGGCGCGCTCCGCCGG
>NZ_JBHLZP010001270.1:0-604 GCF_042429965.1 Actinoallomurus acaciae | reverse complement strand
CCTGCTCCAGGCCTACCCGGACCTGAAGGGCATCATCGCGCCCACCACGGTCGGCATCGCCGCCGCAGCCCGCTACGTGTCCTCCTCCAAGTACAAGGGGAAGGTCGAGGTCTCCGGCCTGGGCACGCCGAACCAGATGCGCAAGTTCGTCAAGGACGGCACCGTGCACAAGTTCGAGCTGTGGGACCCGGGCAACCTCGGTTATCTCGCGGCGTATGCCGCGGCCGCTCTCGTTTCTGGTCAGATCACCGGTGCCCAGGGTGAGACGTTCAAGGCCGGCAAGCTCGGTCCGCGCACGATCGGCAAGGACGGCGAGGTCATCCTCGGCCCACCGACCGTCTTCGACAAGAGCAACATCGACAACTACCACTTCTGACCTTCGGCACGGGGCGGGGTCGCGTCCCCGCCCCGTACGGAGCGTTCTTCCGCGCGACGCGTCCGACGGCCGTCCCGACGAGGGCCGGCGTTCTCCACCTGGCATGAAACTCGTAGGAATCGGGGTTTCTCGTGACCGACACAAAGACCGTGAAGGCGGCGCTGCGGACGCAGCGGATTGAGACGCCGTCGTGGGCGTATGGAAATTCGGGTACGCGTTTTAAGGTGT
>NZ_JBHLZP010001269.1:0-607 GCF_042429965.1 Actinoallomurus acaciae | reverse complement strand
ATGCGGCAAGACCGTTTCTGGTTTTTTACGGGCGGCAGCTCTCGGTAAGAAAGTTAACTCACTGACTGATGACCGGGTGCTGAAAGAAGTTATGCGACTGGGGGCGTTGCAGAAAAAACTCTTTATCGACGGCAAGCGTGTCGGGGACAGAGAGTATGCGGAGGTGCTGATCGCTATTACGGAGTATCACCGTGCCCTGTTATCCAGGCTTATGGCAGATTAACTTCCCGGAGAGAAACTGTCGAAAACAGACGGTATGAACGCCGTAAGCCCCCAAACCGATCGCCATTCACTTTCATGCATAGCTATGCAGTGAGCTGAAAGCGATCCTGACGCATTTTTCCGGTTTACCCCGGGGAAAACATCTCTTTTTGCGGTGTCTGCGTCAGAATCGCGTTCAGCGCGTTTTGGCGGTGCGCGTAATGAGACGTTATGGTAAATGTCTTCTGGCTTGATATTATATTGGAATGCCTTTTTTCAAAGCAAATGATGTGGCTTTGGATAGAAGGTTTACGTTGATCTTATCAAAGTTTTTTTTAAAGAACGAAGCCGAGAGCTCAGATAAATCATTATATTCATCAGTTTTCGTAACTTTGTTTAATGTGTA
>NZ_JBHLZP010001268.1:0-609 GCF_042429965.1 Actinoallomurus acaciae | reverse complement strand
GGCCCACACCCACAGATACGACGCGATGATCGCCGGAGTGATCAACGCCGACCCCAGCCAATCCACACCCCCGTACGCCGCCGTGAAGTTCCCCTTCGGCAGCTTGAGGGTGTAGGAGCCGGCCGGGAGTTTCTTGATGACGAACGAGCCGTCCTTCTCCGTGGTGGCCGACCCGACGACCTTGCCCGCCGAGGAGACCGCCTGGACCTTCATACCGCCCAGACCGGCCTCGGTGGGGTCGGGAGCGTTGAGGGTGCCGCCACCACCCTTGGTGAAGTCGAACCACACCAGCCCGGCGATCCCCCCAGCCGCTGCTTGGGGGGCCTTGGCCGGGGTCGGCTTCTTGGGCAGGTTCTCCGGCTTGACTCCCACCAGCGGAAGCAGCGCGCTCTGGCCGGTCTGGACCTGGGCGCGGCTCACCACCGCGCCGCCCTGGGCCACGTCGGGACTCTTGTCGCCGTCGCGGACCGAGGCGCCGGGGTAGCGGGAACCGCCGTCGAAGGTGTCGTGCACGCTGGTGACGACCGCGTTCGCCACGCCCATCGACGGGTCCTGTTCATACACCAGACGGAAGATCACACCCGAGGCCAGGAACGACACGGCCATCGG
>NZ_JBHLZP010001267.1:0-848 GCF_042429965.1 Actinoallomurus acaciae | reverse complement strand
TCTCCGCAGGCTTGAGCACCACCGTGTTCCCACACGCCAACGCCGGCGCGACCTTCCACGCCAACATCAACAACGGGAAATTCCACGGGATCACCTGCCCCGCCACCCCCAGCGGGCGCGGATCAGACACGGCGTACTCCAGCTTGTCCGCCCACCCCGCGTAGTAGAAGAAATGCGCCGCCACCAACGGCAGATCCACATCCCGCGACTCACGAATCGGCTTACCGTTATCAACCGACCAACACCGCCAACTCACGCGAACGCTCCTGGATGATCCGCGCGATCCGAAACAGATACTTGGCGCGCTCAGCCCCCGGCAACCGCGACCAGACCCCCTCATACGCCCGGCGAGCAGCGGCCACCGCCCGGTCGACATCAGCGGCGTCGGCCTCGGCGACCTCGGCGAGGACCTCTTCGGTCGCCGGATCGACCGTCTTGAACGAGGTGTCGGTCTCCACGAACTCGCCATCGATGAACAACCCGTAGGAGGCTCGGATGTCGACGATGTCGCGCGATTCAGGCGCGGGCGCGTACTCGAAAGTCATCGCTTCAATCCAGGGTGAAGTAGTCGGGACCGGAATAGGCACCGGTCGTGAGCTTACGACGCTGCATCAACAAATCATTCAAAAGCGAAGACGCACCAAGCCGAAACCAGCCAGGCGACAGCCAGTCCGGCCCAGCCGTCTCGTTCACCAGCACCAGATACTTGATCGCGTCCTTGGTGGTCCGGATACCACCCGCCGGTTTGACCCCCACCTGACGGCCCGTACGGGCCCGGAAATCCCGCACCGCCTCCAACATCACCAGCGTGACCGGCAACGTCGCAGCCGGACTCACCTTGCCCGTAG
>NZ_JBHLZP010001266.1:0-612 GCF_042429965.1 Actinoallomurus acaciae | reverse complement strand
GGCCCACACCCACAGATACGACGCGATGATCGCCGGAGTGATCAACGCCGACCCCAGCCAATCCACACCCCCGTACCGCGCCGTGAAGTTCCCCTTCGGCAACTTCAACGTGTACGACCCGGGCGGGAGTCTCTTGCCGAAGACGAACGAGCCGTCCTTCTCCGTGGTGGCCGACCCGACGACCTTGCCCGCCGAAGAGACCGCCTGGACCTTCATGCCACCCAGACCGGCCTCGGTGGGATCCGGGGCGTTGAGGGTGCCGCCACCACCCTTGGTGAAGTCGAACCACACCAGTCCGCTGAGCCTCCCCGGCACCGGCGCGGGCGCCTTGGCCGGAGTGGGGCTCGCCGGCAGGTTCTCCGGCTTGATCCCCACCAGCGGCAGCAAGGCGGTCTGCCCCGCCTGGACCTGGGCGCGGCTCACCACCGCGCCGCCCTGGGCCACGTCCGGGCTCTTGTCGTTCTCCCGGACCGACGCGCCCGGATAACGGGAGCCGCCAGCGAAGGTGTCATGGATGCTGGTGACGACCGCGTTTCCCACGCCCATCGACGGGTCCTGTTCATACACCAGACGGAAGATCACACCCGAGGCCAGGAACGACACGGCCATCGG
>NZ_JBHLZP010001265.1:0-613 GCF_042429965.1 Actinoallomurus acaciae | reverse complement strand
CGGGGCTTCGATCAAGAGCTTCGCGTTACCGCTAACCCCATCAATTAACGTTCCGGCACCGGGCAGGCGTCACACCGTATACGTCCACTTTCGTGTTTGCACAGTGCTGTGTTTTTAATAAACAGTTGCAGCCAGCTGGTATCTTCGACTGATTTCAGCTCCACGAGCAAGTCGCTTCACCTACATATCAGCGTGCCTTCTCCCGAAGTTACGGCACCATTTTGCCTAGTTCCTTCACCCGAGTTCTCTCAAGCGCCTCGGTATTCTCTACCTGACCACCTGAGTCGGTTTGGGGTACGATTTGATGTTACCTGATGCTTAGAGGCTTTTCCTGGAAGCAGGGCATTTGTCGCTTCAGCACCGTAGTGCCTCGTCATCACGCCTCAGCCTTGGTTTTCCGGATTTGCCTGGAAAACCAGCCTACACGCTTAAACCGGGACAACCGTCGCCCGGCCAACATAGCCTTCTCCGTCCCCCCTTCGCAGTAACACCAAGTACAGGAATATTAACCTGTTTCCCATCGACTACGCCTTTCGGCCTCGCCTTAGGGGTCGACTCACCCTGCCCCGATTAACGTTGGACAGGAACCCTTGGTCTTCCGGCGAGCGGGCTT
>NZ_JBHLZP010001264.1:0-614 GCF_042429965.1 Actinoallomurus acaciae | reverse complement strand
CGGCGACCAACTTCCACCAGTTGAACGCGGGCGAGCAGAAGCAGTTCTTGCAGACGGCGGCGGGCGCCATCGCGCAGGGCATGCTCAACGAGAGCTTGCTGCAGGAGTGCACTTGCGCGTACGTCGATCCCTTCCGCGTACGCTCCGTGTGCGTCAATAAGGCCAGGAAGGAAGTCGCGCGCAGACGGAAGTAAAACACCAAAGAACGAACGATCCATGAACTATCTGTGATTCTAACGTGCCATGGATTTAATGCCTAGTTTGCCAAATAATACCTGTTTGGAATAAAAAGTCACTGAATTGTATACTAAGACTATATTTGTCGTAACCCATGTAGAATTAGTTATACCTTATTGTAGTTTATTAACTGTTGACAATACACTTGAAATATATAATTTTTACTAGATTAAAAATTATTCCTATTTCTCGAAAATATATTGTATAAACTTACTGTCCTAAATTGCTATAAACACCATTGGTGACTTTTTGTACTAAGCACGTAGCTACTATATTTAAGAATAAAATGTAATTACTTTGGACGCATAGTATAAGCGACACCCCTATATCTCTAGTATAAGGGTGTCGCTTGTTCTGTCCATCTCACTCGCCTTAGA
>NZ_JBHLZP010001263.1:0-623 GCF_042429965.1 Actinoallomurus acaciae | reverse complement strand
TGTTCTGCACTGTAATGGTATTCGCTGAACAGCAAGCGGACACAAGAAGTCCGTCTGACTTCACGGCAAACTACGCTGAACTAGCATCCCCAGTACCGAGCAATATCAACATTGACAGTTTGGTGGAGAACCTAGCGCGCGCCGCCGGCCCCAACCAGCCTCAATAGATCTACAGACAGACACACCCCCACATGGCATTTAAAATAACAACCTTTATTCGTACTCAACCTATAAATTGTCAAAAAAGACAAAAAAACATCAGAAAAAACTTACTCAACCGTTAAAACTGGCTGGAAAAAACATTTAGAAAGCGAATATCTCAAAAAAAATTTTACACTACATGTGTGTCAAAGAATTGACGTGGCGTAAGAAAACACACCTTATGTGTAGCACCGTGTAGATTCTTTGTCACGCCTAGCGTGTTCAATATAATATTACTCCTTTTTCAAGTCTAAAATCCTAAAGGTTGAGTACACCGTACCACGGCTAAATGCCATAAAGTCTTGACTACTTTATTCGACTTAAAACACGACACTTATAAAATCGTAATGGCAAAGATAATCCTTCCTGGCATTAGGTTAGTTAATCCCACTTATTAGTCAAATTAACATTTAGTTTATATG
>NZ_JBHLZP010001262.1:0-624 GCF_042429965.1 Actinoallomurus acaciae | reverse complement strand
CAGCAGTACAGTGACTTCGCCGCGCGGCAGCGTAGAAATCGACAGATGCTCAATAATCCGCCGTTTGCCGTAACCGGCGCACAGCGCATTAATCGTAAGCCCGCTCATGACATACTCCCTCGATGACGCATTACAATGCTCAGAAAGAACGGAACGCCTACCAGCGAGGTAACAATTCCTACCGGTAAAATGACACCGGGAATGATGTTCTTCGACGCTACCGAGGCCAGCGATAGCACCAGCCCACCGATAAGGATGCTTCCGGGCAAATAAAAGCGATGATCTTCTCCCAGCAACAGGCGAGAAATATGCGGTGCAACCAGGCCAATAAAGCCAATTGGCCCCACAAACGCAACCGAAAGGGCCGCCAGCAGGCTGATGCGCAGCAGGGAACCCAGGCGCAAACGGCGAACATCAATGCCAAAACTCATCGCCCGCTCTTCGCCGAGGCGTAGCGCGGTAAGCTGCCAGGCACGACGCAGCGACCAGGGTAAAACAATCGCCATCGCCGCCGCCAGCACCGCCAGTTTCTCCCATGATGCGCGAGCCAGGCTGCCCATCGTCCAGAACACCAGGCCCTGCAAAGTATCTTCATCGGCGACAAACTGCATAATGGACACCAGC
>NZ_JBHLZP010001261.1:0-625 GCF_042429965.1 Actinoallomurus acaciae | reverse complement strand
CGTTGTTGAGCGTCTCCGGATCGCTCGGGCCGGTGGCGAGCTGCCCCTGGGCGATGCCGACGCCGTCGTCGAGCTGCTCGGCGGCCTCCTCGACGAGAGCGCGGTGGAGATCGGCGACGGCCACGCGCGCCTGGTCTCCCAGCGACTTCCGCGCCGGGTGCGGGAGACGGCACGGCACCGGCTGGACCGCGTGTCCGCGCACTGCCGTCGCGTCCTGCAGGTGGCGGCCGTCCTCGGCCGCTCATTCGACGCGAACGACCTCGCCGACATGCTCGGCGAGCTGCCCAGCCGGCTGCTCGCGGCGGTCGAGGAGGCGGAGGCGACGGGAATCGTGGTGCCGGACGGGGACCTGCTGGCCTTCCGGCACGACCTGCTGTGGCGGGCGATGCTCGAGAGCATGCCGGAGTCCGTGTGCCGGGCACTGCACCGCCAGGCCGCGGGCATGCTGCTCGGCCGGGGCGGATCGAGCATCCGCGCCGCCGCGCACCTGCTGCGCTCCGCCCGGCCGGGCGATCCCGAGGCCGTGGCGGGACTCGACCGGGCGGTACGCGAGGTGCTGCCGACCTCCCCGCAGACCGCGGCGGAGCTCGCCGCACGCGCCCTGGAGCTCACCGCACCCGCCGAC
>NZ_JBHLZP010001260.1:0-629 GCF_042429965.1 Actinoallomurus acaciae | reverse complement strand
GGGGGTGACCTCGGTGAACCGCACCGGCACGGACGCGGCCGGGACGAGCCGCTGGACCGGCACGCCGTCCACGTCGGGCAGGACCGTGCGCAGCGCCTCGTGCCGGTCGGCGACGTCGGCGACCGCGTGCCGCAGCGCCTCCCGGTCGATCGGCCCGCGCACGCGCCAGGACAGCGGGATGTTGTAGGTCGGGCTCGGGCCGTTCAGGCGGTACAGGAACCAGAGCCGCCGCTGGGCGAAGGACGGTGGAAGGAGCTCCGGGCGGTCCTGCCGGGTCAAGGGCTCCCGCGCGGACCGGCCGTCGTCCAGCCGCGCGGCGATCCCCGCGACGGTCGGCGCGTCGAAGACGGCGCGCGGGGACAGCTCCGCGCCGAGGTCCGTACGGACGCGGCTGACGAGCCGCATCACCAGCAGCGAGTGACCGCCGAGGGCGAAGAAGTCCTCCTCCACGCCGACGTCCGGCAGGCCGAGCAGGTCGGCGACGATCGCGTGGACACGCCGCTCGACCGGCGTGCGCGGCGCCGCTCCCCCGGTGTGGGCGGGGGCGGGCAGCGCGGCGTGGTCGAGCTTGCCGCTGACCGTGCGCGGCAACGCCTCGACCTCGACGAACACACTCGGCGTCATGTAGT
>NZ_JBHLZP010001259.1:0-631 GCF_042429965.1 Actinoallomurus acaciae | reverse complement strand
ACGGTGTCGCCGCAGGTGGTCGCCGACTGGCAGCACTCAACATGCTGGCAGAGCGTGGCATCATTCCGGCTGACTGGCCTGTCCGCGTGAAAATTATTTCGCAGGAACTGGCGACGGCCGCATCGATGACCGAGAACGGTCATCGTCGGGATATGCACCCAGCCGAACAGATTGCCGGATTCTGTGCAATGGCGCAGGAAGGCAAAACACCTGCACAAATCGGTGATTTGCTGGGCTATTCACCCCGCCACGTTCAGCGAATGCTGAAACTGGCTGACCTTGCGCCTGTCATCCTCGATGCGCTGGCAGAAGACCTCATCACCACCGAGCACTGTCAGGCGCTGGCGCTGGAGAACGACACCGCGCGTCAGGTGCAGGTGTTTGAAGCCGCCTGTCAGTCGGGATGGGGCGGTAAACCGGAAGTACAGACCATTCGTCGTCTGGTGACCGAAAGTGAAGTGGCGGTGGCAGGGAACAGTAAATTCCGCTTCGTGGGGGCTGATGCCTTCTCGCCAGATGAACTGCGCACTGACCTGTTCAGCGACGACGAGGGTGGCTATGTGGACTGCGTGGCGCTCGATGCCGCCCTGCTGGAAAAACTCCAGGCTGTTGCTGAACACCTTCGGGAAGC
>NZ_JBHLZP010001258.1:0-631 GCF_042429965.1 Actinoallomurus acaciae | reverse complement strand
ATTAAAAAACTGAAAAAAGGGCGGGGCAGTTCCTGGTTACGTGACCTGATTTACTGGTATATGCCAACAGCCCTGCTGCGCGGTATTTTTCATAATGTTCCCGATTCGTGTTTCCGGCAGTGGATTAAATAGAACTGATACCAGGATTGTTATATGGAACACGGTGCCCGTTTAAGTACCAGTCGTGTAATGGCCATCGCCTTTATATTTATGTCAGTGCTTATTGTTCTCAGCCTCTCTGTTAACCTCATTCAGGGGGTGAATAACTACCGTCTTCAGAATGAGCAACGCACTGCCGTGACCCCAATGGGATTTAATGTGCCCTTTGCCGTGTCACAGAACAGTGCCGATGCCTCTTATTTGCAGCAGATGGCGCTGTCATTTATTGCCCTCCGTCTGAATGTCTCACCGGAAATCGTCGATGCTTCACATCAGGCGCTTCTGCAATATATCCGCCCGGGTGCACAGAACCAGATGAAAGTTATTCTGGCTGAAGAAGCGAAACTCATTAAAAAAGATAACGTGAATTCTGCTTTTTTCCAGACCAGTGTCCGTGTCTGGCCTCAGTATGGTCGTGTGGAAATCCGTGGAATTCGGAAAACATGGATTGGTAACTCCGAACCTTTTACTG
>NZ_JBHLZP010001257.1:0-634 GCF_042429965.1 Actinoallomurus acaciae | reverse complement strand
TTCAACGTCTTTTTTCAGCTAAAGAGCCCAAAGGCCAAGAGGATGCGCGTGCGCAAGCCTCACAGGACGAAGCGAAGGCCGGCGAGGAGAGCAACTGCTGCGAGAAATGTTTGAAGATCATCTATGTGGTCCTGTGCGTCGTTGTTGTGTCGAAATCAATATTAGAAATAGTGGTCACGGTTTCAAACGCCATCTTTAACAAGCTGACCGGGACTGAGGATTCCGGGAGGCTCGTGGGGATGATCATCTTGACCCTGATGGCAGCAGTTACCATATCGATCCTGGTGAACGCAGTGGTGGCCGTCTTCAGGAACCTGTCTAGACCGCTGTTTGCTGCCACCATAGTCCTGCTGATAGTGGCATCAGTCCAGGCCCTCCTGGCTGGAGTGGCTGTACGGGTGACGTCACAGGACGAGCTCCACTTCATCAAGTCGCTGGAGAACTCCTTCCAGCTGGCCAAGGAGAAGAATCCGAAACACGAAGCCATTTGGTCGGCGATGCAGAAACAGTTTAACTGTTGCGGCATCCACAGCCCCGAAGACTACCGACCGTCCAAGTTTCCAGACTTCTTGGCCCCTGACGTGCCCATATCCTGCTGCCCTTCCTACGACCCCAAAAGGTCTGACATGGTGCA
>NZ_JBHLZP010001256.1:0-634 GCF_042429965.1 Actinoallomurus acaciae | reverse complement strand
GTTGCGGCCGAGCCAGGGCGAGGCGCTGTGCGCGGCCCGGCCGCGGAACCGCAGGCGTTTCATGTACGTGCCCTTGTGCGCCCGCGCGACCGTCAGCCCGGTCGGCTCGCCGACCACGGCCGCGTCCGCCCGCAGCCCCTGGGCGACCAGGTGCCTGCTGCCGAGCCCGCCGGCCTCCTCGCCCATGACGGCGGTGAGCAGGATCTCGCCGGTCAGCACGGACGGCCGGGCGGCGAGCCGTTCCATCGCGCAGAGCATGGCGACGAGGCTTCCCTTCGCGTCGCAGGTGCCCCGCCCGACCATGTGCCCGTCCCGGACCACCGGTTCGTACGGCGGCGTCGCCCAGTCCTGCGACGACGGGTCGACCACGTCCAGGTGGCTGTTGAACACCAGCCGCGGCCCGTCACCGAAGCGGAGGCTCGCGAGGACGTTGTCCGCGACCGGGGTGACGTGCTGGCGTGTCACCGAGGCGCCGAAGTCCGCCGCCCGGCCGGCCACCCAGTCGGCGACCCGGGCGACGTCGCCCGGCGGGGTGGGGCTGGGCAGCGCGACGCAGGCCGCGAGCCGCTCGATCACCGTCGCGTCGCCGCTCATCCGCCGCTCCTCACCGGGGCGCCGAACACGGCGAGCAGCT
>NZ_JBHLZP010001255.1:0-636 GCF_042429965.1 Actinoallomurus acaciae | reverse complement strand
CGGCGCTGGTGGTCACCGATCCGGTGTATTCGAGGGTGGCGGCGCGTCTGCTGGCCCGGGTGATCGCCGAGGAGACGGGGCCGGTGTCGTTCGCCGAGTCGGTTGCGGCGGCCTATGGGCAGGGGTTGTTGAACGAGGAGACCGCCGGGTTCGTCGCTCGTAACGCGGCGGTGTTGGATGCTCTGGTGGATCACGATGCGGATGACCGGTTCACCTACTTCGGGCTGCGCACCGTCTATGACCGTTATCTGTTGCGGCATCCGACGACGCGGCGGGTGCTGGAACGGCCCCAGTATTTCTTCTTGCGGGTGGCGTGTGGGCTGGCCGGGACGGTGGCCGAGGCGGCGGAGCTGTACGGGTTGATGGCGCGGTTGGCGTATCTGCCGAGTTCACCGACGTTGTTCAATTCTGGTGCCGCGCGTCCGCAGCTGTCCTCGTGTTTTCTGCTGGATTCGCCGCGGGATGAGCTGGAGGCGATTTATGGGCGGTATGGGCAGGTCGCGCGGCTGAGTAAGTATGCGGGTGGGATCGGGATCTCTTGGAGTCGGGTGCGGAGCCGGGGGTCGTTGATCCGGGGGACGAACGGGCATTCGAACGGGATCGTGCCGTGGTTGCGGACGCTGGATGCGTCGGTGG
>NZ_JBHLZP010001254.1:0-636 GCF_042429965.1 Actinoallomurus acaciae | reverse complement strand
GCAAGTCGTGCACATTTACACAGTAACCACATCACAAATAACACACCATGTCTCTCCAGGAGCAATTCGATGCCGCCGCCCTGAACGTGAAGAAACTGAAGGCTCTGCCCAGCGACAACGATCTGCTTGAGCTCTACGGACTCTTCAAGCAGGCCACCGTCGGAGACGCCGACCCTGCCAACAAGCCCGGTATGCTGGACTTCAAGGGTAAGGCGAAGTTCGAGGCGTGGTCCGGCCGCAAGGGCACGAGCAAGGAGGACGCGCAGAAGGCCTACATCGCCAAAGTAGAGGCTCTGGTCTCCTCCATCGGCCTGCAGTAAACACTGCCCACCATTACGCGGTACCATGAGTTAGCTATCGAAAACTTACGTACGTTAAAAACCTATCGAGTTGTTTTTTTCATACGGCCGATTTTAGTTCTTCGCGTAACCACCATGCGGCGCTGTACAAGTTTTTCATAGACATATTTACGTAGGCGATATCGAGCGCGTAAGTTTTAAACTCAAGTAGCCCCACTGGTGTAGTTCTCTAGTAGTATTTGGGGAGTAGGGAACGTTACATTACGTAAATTTTACAGATGGCACCACTAGACTTAACGAAATAATCGTTGTTCTAAGCAAGCCGAGAAGAGAAAAG
>NZ_JBHLZP010001253.1:0-645 GCF_042429965.1 Actinoallomurus acaciae | reverse complement strand
GAGGTCGTCACCCGGCCGCCCTGCGGTACCGAGCGCACGCACGGCATCCGGCCGGCGGTCGCGGCGTCCAGGGTCGGCGGCGCCGCCGGAAGCTGCGACTCCCACGCCGGAGCCGACAGCACCGTGGAGGCGGCCACCGCCGCGGGACTGAGGTCGCGGGTGCCGGCCGTACCACCGGGATAGGCCTTGGCGGTCGCGGGGGCGGCGAGGGCGAGTGCCGCGGCCGTCTGCGTCATCGGCTGCAGCCCGCCGCTCGTCAGCAGGTAGAGACTCCGGCCATCGCCCGCGCCGTGGACGGCGAACACCTCTCCGACCTTGGTCGGGTGCCCGTCGAGAGCGGGCCCGCTCCGGCCGATGCCGGAGACCGGGGGCGGCGGGAGGTCCGGCCCTGCCGGCAACGTGTTGACCCACGCGTCGCGTACGCCGATCGCGGCGTCATCGGGGAAGCCGAGCGCGCGGGTCACCCACGGCGCCGTCACGCGCAGCCGCCGGCCGCCGGTCACCAGGTACGTGGTGCCGTCGGTGATGCGGACGAGCACCGCCTGCCCCGGGCCGAGTGGCCGCCCCAGGTCCGCCGCCGTGACGACGCCGATCGTCAGCGACAGCGCGGGCTTGGCGCCGGTGGACGTCGCGCAGGCGAACCAG
>NZ_JBHLZP010001252.1:0-645 GCF_042429965.1 Actinoallomurus acaciae | reverse complement strand
GGCTTGGGAGTCGTGACGGGGCATCCGGACGGCGCGTTCGGGCTGCGGCACCGCGGCGGCGGTCGCCATGGACGAGACGGCGGACACCGCGGCGTACGGGTCCAGCAACGGGACCGCGGCCGGATAGGCCGACACGACCAGCCGCCGGGCGACCTCGGCGGCGGTGAGCCGGGGCTCGTACGCCCGGATGAGCGCCGCCGTCCCCGCCACGTTGGCCGCCGCCAGCGACGAGCCGGAGCCGATGAAGTGCCCGATGCCCTTCGGCCCGATGCTCACCACCGCGTCACCGGGCGCGGCCTGGTCGGCGGCGAAGATGCTCGGGGCGTCCTTCGGGCGGGAGCCGTCCTCCCCGAAGTCCTCGACCGAGACCACCTGCGGGATGAAGGCGGGGAAGTAGGGCTGTGCCGGCGGAGCGCTCGGGGCGGCACCGATGCCGCTGCTGGAGGGGAGCGCGTCCGGCGCCGCGGGCGCGACCACGAGGACGTCCTTGCGGGTGGCGTACGCGACCGCCGCGGTCATCTCGGGGCGTCCCAGGGTCAGGGCCACGCCGACGTACACGACACGTGCACCGGCGTCGGCCGCGGACCGGATGCCCGCCGCGACCGCGCCGGGAGCGGCCTCACCACGTGCGCCGGTGCCGCGCAC
>NZ_JBHLZP010001251.1:0-649 GCF_042429965.1 Actinoallomurus acaciae | reverse complement strand
TTCTATATTATATTTACTCGTTGAGTGGGAATTTTTCTCACAAAAAACTCACACCGAGCGAACAGTTCACGGAGCTTGGCTCCACCCTCAATCACTCTACGAATACATTTTTGCTACAGAATTTCTCAAAATGTTCGACTTCTACACTGTGAACACTGGCAAATGTGAAATTAAATTAAAATTGTTCTATGCCACCACACACACTGTATAGCACACACATCTGTTACATAACAACTTTAAAAATCACATGATTTTCAAGAAAATTCACAGCATTTAAAGTGAGTTAACACAGGTTAGTCTGTTCCTAGAAGGTACAAGGTCTCACTCCCAGCAATGTCACATAGGTTATCTATTGATTGCCCACATAGCCTTGGTGTGAAGCGACATAAAATTCACCAATTTCCACTACTGCAAATAAATACAATCCTGAAAAGACTTCAATTAAATGCATTCATATCCATTTATAAACCTTTACTAGTTCAGCCTTGGCCTACAACCAAATGAGGTTGTTACATAACAATCACTGGCCGGTTACATGATCACAGGAAAATTCATTTTCTTGATTCCAAATACGAATTTAGAAGACAATTTAATTGAAATCTTTAGTATTGGCAAGCTTATGCAATCTTTCACACTTAGGCTAGGTAAG
>NZ_JBHLZP010001250.1:0-653 GCF_042429965.1 Actinoallomurus acaciae | reverse complement strand
AAGACCGCTAAGGTGGCGCTGGTGTACGGACAGATGAACGAGCCCCCCGGCGCGCGTGCCCGTGTCGCCCTCACCGGCCTCACCGTCGCCGAGTACTTCCGTGACCAGGAAGGACAGGATGTGCTTCTCTTCATCGACAACATTTTCCGATTCACCCAGGCCGGTTCTGAGGTGTCTGCCCTGCTGGGTCGTATCCCATCTGCTGTAGGTTACCAGCCAACCCTGGCCACTGACATGGGTACCATGCAGGAGCGCATCACCACCACCAAGAAGGGCTCCATCACCTCTGTGCAGGCTATCTATGTGCCGGCCGACGACTTGACTGACCCCGCCCCCGCCACCACCTTCGCTCACTTGGACGCCACCACTGTGCTGTCCCGTGCCATCGCTGAGCTGGGCATCTACCCCGCTGTGGACCCCCTCGACTCCACCTCCCGTATCATGGACCCCAACATCATTGGTGCTGAGCACTACAATGTGGCACGTGGCGTTCAGAAGATTCTGCAGGACTACAAGTCGCTCCAGGATATCATTGCTATCCTGGGTATGGATGAGTTGTCTGAGGAAGACAAGCTGACCGTCGCCCGTGCCCGCAAGATCCAGAGGTTCTTGTCCCAGCCTTTCCAGGTGGCCGAGGTGTTCACTGGACATGC
>NZ_JBHLZP010001249.1:0-655 GCF_042429965.1 Actinoallomurus acaciae | reverse complement strand
GCGTCGCGTGCACGTCCAGCGGCGGCCGTTCCACCTTCGACGCGATCGGGACGGTCCGCCCCGCCCGTCGTACCTCGGCCCGCCCGCCCGGCCGGTCTCCGGCCCGTGTGACGTGCACGAGCGTTCCGTCCCGTAGCGTGCCCGCGTGCACGCCCGCCTCCACGCTCAGCCGCCGGACGCCCGCCCCGGCGCGATGGGTCCACAGGTGGGTCTCGGCCGGGTCCTCGGAGGCGGTGAACAGGACCTCGTCACCGTCCACGCCGAGCACGGCGCGCAGCTGGAGTCCCGGGGGCGTGACGGCGACTCCCCCGACGGTCAGCCGCCGGGTGTCCCGCAGGTCGGCGTGGGCGACGATCGCGCCGGACCCGGTGCGCGCCGGCAGGCCGGGAACGGAGTCCACCCAGCAGGCGTCGCGCTGTTCGGCGAGGAGCGTCGTCCCGCCGTCGGCCGGGTCGATCCCGAGGAACCGGACGGTGCGCTGGTCGCGCGACCGCACGACGGCGTACGGGCCGTGGGCGTCCCATCCGGCGCCCGGCAGGTGCTCGAAGGCCGCCCGATCCCAGCGCGCCTCGGTCCGTGAACCGTCGAGGCCCGCGATCCACAGCGTGACCTCGGGGCCGGGCATACCGGCCGCCGCGTAGCGTACGGCGCGGGG
>NZ_JBHLZP010001248.1:0-655 GCF_042429965.1 Actinoallomurus acaciae | reverse complement strand
TCACGCCGGCGAGCCGGCGCCGCCAGTACGCCCGCGACTCCTCCGTCCGCGCGGCCTGCCCGGCCTCCCATCGGGCGTGGTCGGCGTACTGGGCGGCGGGGCCGGCGCCCTCGCCCCGGTGGGCGCGGGAGACCTCGCGCAGGAGGATCTCCCAGGACAGGTCGTCGCAGGCGATGTGGTGGATGGTGAGGAAGAGCAGGTGCTCGCGCGACGCGGTACGGGCCAGCATCAGCCGCAGGGGCACGTCGCGGGTGAGGTCGAACGGTGCGTTCGCCCACTCACGTACGGCGGCCTCCGCGGGTTCCCCGGCGAGGCGGGTGAACAGGATCGCGGTGCCGTCCGGGGCGAGTTCCTGGAGCGGTGGGTCGCCGGGCTCCTGCCGGTAGACGGTGCGCAGGATCTCGTGGCGGCGCGCGGCCGTCTCGAAGGCCGTACGGAGCGCGTCCGGGTCGAGGTCGCCGGTCAGCCGCACCCCGACGGTGAGGTGGTACGCCGGGTCGGCGGGGTCGAGGCGGTGCAGGAACCACATGCGGCGCTGCGCCGACGAGAGCGGGGCCGGGTAACGCGGCCCGGCCGGAGCGTACGGCCGGGCCGGGGCGGTCGGCAGCCCCTCGTCGGCGATGGCGCGGCGGAGCAGCTCACGCCGCCGTGCCTC
>NZ_JBHLZP010001247.1:0-659 GCF_042429965.1 Actinoallomurus acaciae | reverse complement strand
GCACATCCTCCACACAGCCCACACAGCCCGCACAGCCCAGCACTCCGCTACAATGGCCGCCAAGTTCGTCTTCATGGTCTCCTGCCTGGCTCTCGCCTCCGCGGCGATGGTGCGCCGCGACGCGCCCAGCCCGCTGCAGGAGCTGGAGAAGCACGCCAGCGAGTTCCAGAAGACGTTCGCGGAGCAGTTCAACGCGCTCAGCAACTCCAAGAACACGCAGGACTTCAACAAGGCGCTCAAGGACGGCTCCGACTCCGTGCTCAAGCAGCTCTCCGCGCTCTCCAACTCGCTGCAGGGAGCGTTGAGCGACGCTAACGGCAAGGCCAAGGAGGCGGTGGAGCAGACCCGCGCCAGCCTGGAGAAGACCGCCGAGGAGCTGCGTAAGGCGCACCCCGAGGTGGAGCAGCAGGCCGGCCAGCTGCGCGCCAAGCTCGAGCAGGCCGTGCAGAACACCGTCGCTGAGACCCAGAAGCTCGCCAAGGAGGTCGCGTCGAACGTGGAGGCCACCAACCAGAAGCTGGCGCCCAAGATCAAGGAGGCCTACGACGACTTCGTGAAGCAGGCGCAGGAGGTGCAGAAGAAGCTGCACGAGGCCGCCTCCAAGCAGTAAGAGCTGCGCAACCACATGTATTGTAATAAAGTCTATAGTTTAAAAAAAA
>NZ_JBHLZP010001246.1:0-665 GCF_042429965.1 Actinoallomurus acaciae | reverse complement strand
CGACCTCGCCGTCGTGGCCCTGCACAGCGATCTGCTCGCACATCCCAATCAGCGGCCGAGTCGTCCTGGGGGTGCCAGGCGGCCAAGCCTCCGGAACCACACGTTCGGCAGCGTCATGAAAGCCACACCCGGCACCCCTGGGTGAGCCAACCCTACGAATGGCTCGCTCAGCCCGATCAAGAAGGTAGGGCGTCATGACGACCGTCCTCACGCGGCAGGTGTTCCGCCTGCCCGACCTCGGCGAGGGCCTGACCGAGGCCGAGGTCGTCGAATGGAAGGTCGCCGTCGGCGACACGGTCGAGGTTGACCAGATCGTGGTGGAGGTCGAGACCGCCAAGGCGGCCGTGGAGGTGCCGGTCCCCTACGCCGGGACCGTCCGGAGACTGTGCGCGGAGCCGGGCGCCGTCCTGGCGGTCGGCGAACCTCTCATCGAGGTCGGCCCGGCCGACGCCACGGACGAGACGGCACGTCCCGCCGACACCGCGTCTCCGTCTCCGGCGGACGGGCCGGGTACGCACCCCGACGCCGCCCGCTACCGGGAGGAGGAGCAGGCCGGTTCCGGCAACGTCCTGATCGGCTACGGCACCGGCCATGGCTCCGGGACGCGCAGGCGGCGCCGCGGCGGCTCCCGGCCCGCCGGCCGGAGTGCCGCCGAAGCCCCGCCG
>NZ_JBHLZP010001245.1:0-669 GCF_042429965.1 Actinoallomurus acaciae | reverse complement strand
GCGCCGCCCAGGTCGTGCCGGCGGTGGTCCTCCTCGGCCTCGTCGGCGCGGTGACCCTGCCGGGCCCGCGCGCGCCGGACACCGGCGGGCCCCGGTCCGGCACGCACTTCGCCCTCGCGGTGCCGGTGGAGACGGCGACCGCCGGCATCCCCACCCTGTTCGCGCTGGTGTCACCGGCGTGCGGGTTGTGCACGGCCATGCTCCCGGCGTTCGCCGCGGCACGCGAGAGGATACGGGTCGTCCTCGTGAGCGCGGACGAGGAACCCGCGGTGCGCGCCTACCTGGAGGACCACGGCGTCGACCTGCCGGTGCTGATCGCCCCGGACGTCTATGACGACAACGGCATCCCCTGGCCGCCGTACGCCGTCGTCACCGACGGAGCCGGCACCGTCCTCGCGGCGGACGGCGCGGACTCACCCGGCCGACTCGACGCCCTCCTGACCGGCGCCGCCCCAGCAGCCTGAGGCCCCGTGTGCGGCGTCGCCTTGGAGTCGCGGGCGGACGTCCCGGGTCGAGGGCCGCACGACATTCGTGAACAGACACATAGATCCTTCACCAGTGACGTGTCAACTCAGACATGTACACTATGAAATATGAGTCTGCGACATGCGATGCTGGGGCTGATCGCCGAGATGGACGGTGCCAGCGGTTATGACCTGTTGAAGGTGT
>NZ_JBHLZP010001244.1:0-673 GCF_042429965.1 Actinoallomurus acaciae | reverse complement strand
GCCGGGGTCCGGCGGCACCCGGCGCCGGCGCGCTGGCGGACGAACTGCGCGCGGCCGGAGCCCGGGTGCGCATCGTGGCGGCCGACGTCTCCGACCGGGACGCCCTGGCGGAGGTGCTGGCGGAGATACCGGCCGAGCATCCGCTGACGGCCGTCGTGCACGCGGCGGGGGTGCTGGACGACGGCGTGCTGTCGTCGCTGACCCCGGAGCGGGTGGACGCGGTGTTCCGCCCCAAGGCGGACGCGGCCTGGCACCTGCACGAGCTGACCCGCGACCTGGACCTATCGGCGTTCGTCCTCTTCTCCTCCGGCGCCGGCGTCTTCGGCAACGCGGGCCAGGGCAACTACGGCGCGGCCAACGGATTCCTCGACGGGCTGGCCCGGTCGAGGCGCGCCGAAGGCCTGCCCGCGGTCTCCCTGGCCTGGGGGCTCTGGGAGGAGGCCAGCGGCCTCACCCGGCATCTGGGAGAGGCGGGCCGCGACCGGCTCGCCCGCGGGCTCCAGGTGGCGCTGCCGTCGTCGGAGGCCCTGTCCCTGCTGGATCTGGCGTTGCGCGCCGACGATGAGGCGGTGGTCGTGCCCACGCGGCTCGACCACACGGCCCTCCGCCGCCGGGCCGATGAGGGCACGCTCCCCGCGCTGCTGCGCGACCTGGTGCGCGCGGCTCCGCGCCG
>NZ_JBHLZP010001242.1:0-676 GCF_042429965.1 Actinoallomurus acaciae | reverse complement strand
CGCCGCCCGTTCGCGGACCGCGACGGGGTCGGCGTGCAGGGCCTGGACGGCCGGTGGTTCCGGCCCGCGCAGCGAGGCCTCCAGTGCGGCGAGGGTGAGCTTGTCGACGCGCAGCGCCCGCGCGAGAGGATGCCGCCGCAGGCGTTCGACCAGGTCCGACCGGCCGAGCAGCAGCCCGGCCTGCGGGCCGCCGAGGAGCTTGTCACCGCTGGCGGTGACCAGGTCGGCGCCCTCCGTCAGCGTCGTCGTGGCGTCGGGCTCGGCGGGCAGCAGCGGCTCGGGCGCGAGCAGGCCGGAGCCGATGTCGGCCACGACGGGCACACCGAGGCCGGTCAGGCTCCGTACCGGCGCCTCCGCGGTGAACCCCTCGATCCGGAAGTTGGAGGGGTGCACCTTGAGCACGAAACCGGTGTCCGGACCGACCGCGTCGGCGTAGTCGGCGGCGGTCGTGCGGTTGGTGGTGCCCACCTCGCGCAGGCGCGCGCCGGTCGAGGCCAGCAGCTCGGGCAGCCGGAAGCCGTCGCCGATCTCCACCATCTCGCCGCGGCTGATGACGATCTCCCGGCCCTGGGCGAGGACGGTGGCGGCGAGCACGAGCGCGGCGGCGTTGTTGTTCACCGCGTGCACCGCCTCGGCCGCCGGGCACGCGTCGGCGAGGGCGGCGAGCGCGCCGCGC
>NZ_JBHLZP010001241.1:0-678 GCF_042429965.1 Actinoallomurus acaciae | reverse complement strand
CGCGGCGGCCGCCGCACAGGCCGGGCTGCCGCTGGCGATCTCGACGGTCGAGCGGCTGGCACGAGAGACGCAGCCCCTGCCGGTGCCGTGGCCGGCGGAGGCGCGCGACGCGCTGGTGACGCTGCTCGGCGCCGGAACGCCCGCCATCGGCGTCTGGGAGGCGCTCGACCAGGTCGGCCTGATCGAACGCCTGATGCCCGACTGGGAACGCGTGCGCAACCGCCCGCAGCGCAACCCGGTGCACACGTTCACCGTCGACCGTCACCTCGTGGAGACCGCGGCGAGGGCCGCCGCCCACACGCGCGACGTGGCCCGCCCCGACCTGCTGCTGGTCGGCACGCTCCTGCACGACATCGGCAAGGGCTGGCCCGGCGACCACTCCAAGACCGGCGCGGTGATGGCGCGGGACCTGGGGGAGCGGTTCGGCTTCGACGCCGACGACGTCCGGGTGCTGGAGACCGTCGTACGGCACCATCTGCTGCTGCCCGAGACCGCGACCCGCCGCGACCTGGACGACCCGGTGACGATCGAGACGGTGGCCGAGGCGGTCGGCGACTCCGTCGTACTGGAGACGCTCGCCGCGCTGGCGATCGCCGACGGCCAGGCCACCGGACCGGCCGCGTGGGGCGCCTGGAAGGCCGGCCTGTACGCCGCGATCGCCCGCCGCCTCGCCGCGGC
>NZ_JBHLZP010001240.1:0-680 GCF_042429965.1 Actinoallomurus acaciae | reverse complement strand
CTGGCTGGTGCGCCGGCTCGCGGCGGCGCTGAGCGCCCGCCTGGCGGCCGAGCTCGCCGGCGGCCTCTCCGACGTCCTGGCCGAGGCGATCAAGGACGTCTGCGCCGCGCACGGCGACACCTGCGACCTGGCCAACCCCGACAGCCCCTCCTCGACGGTCGCGATCGCCCGCTGGGGCCGCGACGAGCTGGAGTGCCTCGTGCTCGCCGACTCGCCCGTCGTGGTGCGGCGCGCGGACGGCTCGGTCGTCGTCGTGGAGGACGACCGACTCGAACGGCTCCCGGGCGGCCCGCCGTACACGCTCGAGACGGTCCGGGCCCACCGTAACCGGCCGGGCGGCTTCTGGGTGGCGAGCACCAGTCGCGCCGCCGCGTACGAGGCGATCACCGCGACGTTCCCGTGGGCGGAGGTCGACACGGTCGCGCTGCTCAGCGACGGCGTCACCCGGCTGGTCGAACGCTTCGGCCGTACGTGGCCGGACCTGCTGCGGGAGCTGCGGAGCGCCGGGCCGGACCGCGTGATCGACCTCGTACGGGAGGCCGAACTCGCCGCGCCGGCCACGCGCGGCAAGCCGCACGACGACGCCACCGCGCTGGTCGTGACACGTGGCTGAACCCGCGGAGCCCGGCCACGCCCGGCGCCTCGGGGCGCTCGGCCTGGCGCGCGACCCCATCGGGGAC
>NZ_JBHLZP010001239.1:0-682 GCF_042429965.1 Actinoallomurus acaciae | reverse complement strand
CCAGGGGCGCCAGGCCGAGGCCCTGGCCCGGTACGAACGGGTCCGCGAGACCCTGGCCGACGTTCTCGGCACCGACCCAGGCGCCGCGCTGCGCGAGCGCCACCTGCGCCTGCTGCGCGCCGAACCGCCCGCCGACGCCGTACAGACCAGGCCAGGCCACCTGCCCGCGCCGCTGACCAGCTTCGTCGGGCGTGACGACGACCTCGCCCGGATCGACACACTGTTCGCCGCCGGGCGCCTGGTCACCGTGCTCGGTCCCGGCGGCGCCGGTAAGACCCGGCTCGCCGTCTCCCCGGCCCGCCGCCACGAGTACCCCGACGGCGCCTGGATGATCGACCTCGCCTCGGTCACCGAGCCGGCCAAGGTCGGCGCGGCCGTACTCGCCGGGATCGGGGTGCGCGGCGGCGCGATGTTCGAGGCCCGGATGCGGGTCGAGGGCGATGAGCTGGACGTGCTCGCCGACCGGCTCGGCGGCCGGGAGAGCCTGCTGCTGGTCGACAACTGCGAGCACCTGATCGACGCCGTGGCCCACCTGGTCGCGGCGCTGCTGTCCCGGTGCCCCGGGCTGCACGTGCTCGCCACCAGCCGCGAGCCCCTCTCGGTCGACGGCGAGGCGCTGGTGCCGCTCGGCCCGCTCGCGCTTCCCGGGCTGGATGACGGCGTCGAGCAGGCCCGGCGCGTC
>NZ_JBHLZP010001238.1:0-682 GCF_042429965.1 Actinoallomurus acaciae | reverse complement strand
GCCCGCGGTGGACCCGGGCACCACGACCGGATCCCGGCCGGGGACGTCGGGCAACGCGGGCGAGGAGGCTTCCGGGCTCGCGTCGGGCGGCGGCGCGGGCAGGTCCACGGGATGGCTCACGACGCCCCGGCGACGCGGGTGCGGCGCGGGCCTGTTCGCGTTTTTCGGCCGGTGCCGGTGCTTTGCCGACGGTTTGGCGGAGGGTTTGGGTGGCGTCGCCGGCCTGCCCTTCCCCGCGCCGAGAAGGCCGCACAGCGGCTTGCCGAGCCTGCATGCGTCCACGCTCGTCCCGGTGGCCGCGGTCGCCGGTCCGGCCTCCGCGGCGAAGAAGACGAGCGCGCCGGCCGACAACGTCGCCGACGCCACGACGATGCGCCGCCGGCCTCGTCTCAGCGCCATATCGCTCCCCTTCGACGGGATCCGATGAACGTCACGTCCAACCAGGATCCCAGGTGAGCGGTTACTTACGGCTCACTTACGGATGAGTCAGGGGTGTTGTCGGGGCCTACACGTCGGCGAGGTTCTCCCGGAGCAGGTCGGCGAGCCGCGTGCGGCGCGCCGGCTCCGCACGCTCGCGTACGGCGCGGGCCAGCTCCGGTCCGGCCGCGTGCACGATGGACAGGTGCCGCCGTGCCCGGGTGAACGCGCCGACGACCAGCGGGCGGGTCAGCGTGCCCGCGGC
>NZ_JBHLZP010001237.1:0-683 GCF_042429965.1 Actinoallomurus acaciae | reverse complement strand
CGCCCGGCGAACTGGGCGGACGCCATCGAGGCCGCCCGGATCGTCGCGCGCGAGGCCGGTGTCGAACTGGAGGTCGCGGCGGACCGGCACGCGCCGTGGCACCCCGGGCGCTGCGCGAGCCTGCGGGCCGGTGACGTCCTGGTCGGCCACGCCGGTGAGCTGCACCCGCGGGTCATCAAGGCCTTCGACCTGCCGGCCCGTACGTGCGCGATGGAACTCGACCTGACCCGCCTCGAGCCGTGGGCGGCCCGGGTGGTGCCCGCCCCGGCGATCACGACGTACCCGGTGGCCACGCAGGACGTCGCGCTCATCGTGCCGCAGAGCGTGCCCGCCGCCGACGTCGAGGCCGCGCTCCGCTCCGGAGTCGACCGGCACGGCGCCGGCGACCTGCTGGAGTCCATCCGGCTGTTCGACCTGTACACCGGTGAGCAGGCGGGTGAGGGCAACAAGTCGCTCGCGTACACGCTGCGCTTCCGCGCCGCCGACCGCACGCTGACCGTGGAGGAGACGACCGGCGCCCGTGACGCGGCGGTGGCCGAGGCCGCCGACCGGCTCGGCGCGGTCCTGCGCGGCACCTGACGGCCGGTGACATCCGGGCGCCCGCCCGGTGGTCCGATGTCCGGGGAGTGAGGAAGCAGATGACCGAACGCGTGGTGGCCGGCCGCTATCGGCTGGTGAGTCCG
>NZ_JBHLZP010001236.1:0-692 GCF_042429965.1 Actinoallomurus acaciae | reverse complement strand
AGGGCCGCGTCGACCAGCGCGGGCCAGTCGGCCGCGGTCGCGCCGCTGCGGGCCAGCCCGGTGTCGGCCTTCAGGTGCAGCCTGACCTGGTGCCCGACGCGGGCGGCGGCCTGGGTGATCTCCTCGACCTGACCGACGGAGGTGGCCGACAGGTCGACGCCTTCGGCGATGGCGTCGTCGAACCGCTCGCCGGGCGCGTACAGCCAGCACATCGCCGGCACGTCGAGGCCCGCGCGCCGCAGGGTCAGCGCCTCGTCCAGGGTGGCGACGCCCAGCCAGGACGCTCCGCCCGCCACCGCGGCACGTGCCGCCGGGATGATCCCGTGGCCGTACCCGTCCGCCTTGACGACCGCCATCAGCTGGGCACCCGGGGCGCTCTCCCGCAGCAACTCGACGTTGCGCCTGATCGCGAGGAGATCGACACGGGCCGCGGTGGTAACGCTCATGCACCAAGTGTGGCAGCGCCGGACCCTTGCCCAGGCCAATCGACGGTGGACTCGCCGCACGTGGCGACCCGCGCCGACCTCCGGGTCTCAGCCGGTGAGCGCGCGGAAGGCGGCGGGAAGCGCCCCGATGACATCCTGGGCGGCGATCGGCGCCTCCGCGTCGGAGCCGGGCTCCGGACCGGCGGCGGCGATCCGCCCGGCGAGGCCGTGGGGGACCTCGCGGGCGGCCGCGGTGTCGATCGCGGT
>NZ_JBHLZP010001235.1:0-694 GCF_042429965.1 Actinoallomurus acaciae | reverse complement strand
GTTCAGCGGGCCATGCTGATGGCGATGGAGCCGATATGGGAGAGTGATTTTCATACGCTCTCATATGGCTTCCGGCCTGAGCGCAGTGTCCACCACGCGATCCGCACGGTGAAATTACAGCTCACAGACTGTGGTGAAACCCGGGGACGCTGGGTGATTGAAGGCGACCTGTCCAGTTACTTCGACACCGTACATCATCGACTGCTGATGAAGGCTGTACGCCGCAGGATCAGTGACGCACGTTTCATGACTCTGCTGTGGAAAACCATCAAGGCGGGACATATCGATGTCGGTCTCTTTCGGGCGGCCAGTGAAGGTGTGCCACAGGGCGGTGTTATATCGCCGCTATTATCGAACATCATGCTGAATGAGTTCGATCAATACCTGCATGAGCGCTACCTGAGCGGGAAAGCCAGAAAAGATCGGTGGTACTGGAATAACAGTATCCAACGGGGCCGAAGTACGGCGGTCAGAGAAAACTGGCAGTGGAAACCCGCGGTGGCGTACTGCCGCTATGCCGATGATTTTGTCCTCATCGTCAAAGGCACCAAAGCACAGGCGGAAGCCATCAGGGAGGAGTGTCGGGGTGTGCTCGAAGGCAGTCTGAAACTCAGGCTGAACATGGATAAGACTAAAATCACCCATGTTAATGACGGCTTTATCTTTCTGGGGCACAGGATCATTCGCAAACGCA
>NZ_JBHLZP010001234.1:0-700 GCF_042429965.1 Actinoallomurus acaciae | reverse complement strand
AGGCGCTGCGGGAACGTCAGGAGTACGAACTGGTCAACAACCGCGAGTTCGGCCTGCTCCACAACGCCGACCTCAAGCAGCGCGTCCACACCCGGAACGGCCCGCCCACCCCGGACGACATGGACGAACTGCTGTCGACGGTCTGGAAGAACCCGGGGTTCTTCCTCGCCCACCCGAAGGCCATCGCCGCGTTCGGCCGTGAGTGCAGCCGCCGGGGCGTCTACCCGCAGAGCGCCGACTTCGCCGGCAACCGGGTGCCCGCCTGGCGCGGTGTGCCGATCTTCCCCTGCAACAAGATCCCGGTGAGCGACGCCCACACCAGTTCGATCATGCTGCTCCGTGTCGGTGAGGAGGACCAGGGCGTCATCGGGCTCCACCAGACCGGCATCCCCGACGAATACCAGCCCGGCCTGTCGGTCCGCTTCATGGGCATCAACGAGCAGGCGCTCATCTCCTATCTCGTCAGCGCGTACTACTCCGCGGCCGTTCTGGTGCCCGACGCGCTGGGCATTCTCGAGAACGTCGAAACCGCCCCGACGAACGAATAACGGGTCGCCGATGGGCGCGGAGCGGTACGCGCTCCGCGCCTGTTCCCGTACGGATCAACAACTAACGATGAAAACAGAATGGTGGTGTGTGTCGTGACGGAGTCGGCGCAGTCGGGTTTGGTTGTTGAGGGTTCGTCGTTGAGTCTGGGTAC
>NZ_JBHLZP010001233.1:0-700 GCF_042429965.1 Actinoallomurus acaciae | reverse complement strand
CACAGAAGATGACCCACGACACAACCACCCCAGCAGGAAACACCCACCAAGACGATCAACCATCGAAGGAACCCCACCCGGGCCGGCCACCCTTCCAGGCGTCCTGCATCCCGTTCGTCGGGGCAACTCCCCCAGTCTACCTCGCCCAAACCGTGGTCCGGGCCAAGAAGCTCTGTAGGAGTCTGCGTCCCTTGAGGCCGGGCCGCCTTCCGGCGTTCCGTTCCCTCGCGGGCAGGAAGAACGTTACGTGCCCGGCACCAACCCGTCAAATTGCGGTAACTTGCCTCGAAGCCCCAGCTCAGAGGCTGGTTTCGCGCCGCTGTGCAGCGGCCCGTGACCAGACCGTGATCACCACTTCCGGCTCGCCGGACGCATTGGTCGACGCAGTCACAGGAGCTCGCGGAGCACGCCCCATGGCGTGGCGTCCATTCGCAACCAAGCAAGTCCCGCGCCGGCCCTCCGAAGGAGTCCATCGATCACTTCGAGCCGACGCATCGGCTGCACGTCGGGGCTCACCGTACGGGGTTCGAGCGGCCGAAGACGTGACCGCGTGTGCGGATCGACAGCCGGTCGACGTCGTTCCGAGCGCTGGAGAGTGACCGTCCGGCCGAGCGACGGGCGACTGCGCCCAGCCCGAGGCCGAACAGCCCCATCAGCGCGATACCCGCGCCGGAGAGCACGACCGCGCGCAGCACGCCCG
>NZ_JBHLZP010001232.1:0-704 GCF_042429965.1 Actinoallomurus acaciae | reverse complement strand
GTGCCGTCGCGGCGGGTGACGGTGGCCAGCGGCACGATGATCCAGGGCAGCATCGCCAGGGGCAGGTACTCCGAGGAGTTGAGGCCCATCACGGCCAGCGCGTGCGGGCTCAGCGCGTACGCCATCGCACCCGCCGACCGCGCGCCCGGCGAGCCGATGCCGAGCCGCTCGGCGAGCCGCCGCGTGCCGAGGAACGCCGCGCACAGCAGCAGCGCGAGCCAGAACCGCTGCACGATCCAGGCCGGCAGCCCGATCAGGTGCCCGAGCACGTAGAACGGCCCCATCGGGAACAGGTAGCCGGCCGCCTGGTTCTGCAACTGGCCGAACTGCTCGACGTCCCACAGGTGCAGCGCCCGGCCCAGGAACCGCGCCGGGGCGAGCGGCAGGTCGATCTTGGTGTCCGGGATGATCCGGCCGGGCCGCGTGGCCGTGGCGAGAAGGCTCAGGCAGGCGCAGCACAGCAGGACGCGCAGCCGCTCGCGCAGCACCGGATCCGGCTCGCCGGCCGCCTCCTCATCTCCGGACGGCCGCTCCGCGGCCGCCGGGTCCGTCGTCACCGCGGCCATCCACCGGCCCGTCCGAGCAGCCGCTCGAGCTCCGTGGCCGTCCGGAGCGGCTCCGCCTCGCGCCGCTCCAGCACCTCGTCGCGGAGCGGGCCCTCCACGACCCGTTCTCCGTCCGCGTCGCGGACCACGACCGCCTCC
>NZ_JBHLZP010001231.1:0-706 GCF_042429965.1 Actinoallomurus acaciae | reverse complement strand
CCAGTGTGGCTGGTCATCCTCTCAGACCAGCTAGGGATCGTCGCCTAGGTGAGCCTTTACCCCACCTACTAGCTAATCCCATCTGGGCACATCCGATGGCAAGAGGCCCGAAGGTCCCCCTCTTTGGTCTTGCGACGTTATGCGGTATTAGCTACCGTTTCCAGTAGTTATCCCCCTCCATCAGGCAGTTTCCCAGACATTACTCACCCGTCCGCCACTCGTCAGCGAAACAGCAAGCTGTTTCCTGTTACCGTTCGACTTGCATGTGTTAGGCCTGCCGCCAGCGTTCAATCTGAGCCATGATCAAACTCTTCAATTTAAAAGTTTGATGCTCAAAGAATTAAACTTCGTAATGAATTACGTGTTCACTCTTGAGACTTGGTATTAATTTTTCGTCTTGCGACGTTAAGAATCCGTATCTTCGAGTGCCCACACAGATTGTCTGATAAATTGTTAAAGAGCAGTTGCGACGCGGCTTTCAGCTCACTGTCGCGAGGTGGCGTATATTACGCTTTCCTCTCTCAGAGTCAACCCTGAATTTCAGGATTTTTCTCTTTGTTGTTACGACTATCTTGTGAAGTGTTTCACGTTGTCGTCTCAACGGAGGCGCATTATAGGGATCCCAATTTTTTGCACAAGTACTTTTTTGATCTTTTTTTCTGTTTGTTGTTTTTTCACCCTTTTTGCTGCATTCGCACACAAAACG
>NZ_JBHLZP010001230.1:0-711 GCF_042429965.1 Actinoallomurus acaciae | reverse complement strand
CCGGAGGCGCCGTCGACCTCGTCGGGCAGCGGGAACACAAAGGCCGCCGGAACGGTGACGTACTCGGCGTACGCCCCGGTGAACGCCAGGGCGGCCACCCGCTCGCCGATCCGTACCCCGGTCACCCCGGGACCGGCCGCCGCCACCCGCCCGGCGACGTCCCCGCCGGGCACATGGGGCAGCGGGACGTCGGCACGACGCGTGAGCCGGACCATCGGCAGCGCCACGCCGACCGCGTCGACCTCGACCAGCACCTCGCCCTCGCCGGGCTCCGGCCGGGGAGCCTCCTCCACCCGGAGCACCTCCGGCCCTCCGTGGGCGCGGCAACAGACCTGGCGCATGCCGCCTCCTCGACTTCAACACCGTTGAACTTCAACAGCGTTGAAGTCTTCGCCATAATGGTCCGCACTGTCAATCGAGATCCCCGGAGGAACCGTGCGGCTGACCCGTGACCACACGCTCGCCGCCGCCCTCGACCTGCTGGACGAGGTCGGCCTCGACGGGCTGAGCATGCGCCGGCTCGCGACCGCGCTGGGCGTCAAGAACGGCGCGACGTACTGGCACTTCCCCAGCAAGCAGGCGCTGCTGGGCGCCATGGCGGAGGCGATGCTCGCCGGGCTGACCACGGGACTCGACCCGGGCCTGCCCTGGCCCGGCCGGACCGCCGAGACGGCCCGCCGGCTGCGCCGCGCGCTGCTGTCCCGCCGCGAC
>NZ_JBHLZP010001229.1:0-716 GCF_042429965.1 Actinoallomurus acaciae | reverse complement strand
AAACAAACCATTCTACATTCAAATATAAAATAGTTCAAATACTGTTACAGAGATTAACAAATTTATCATACAAACAGGTTTTGCATGATATGGACTCTTTACACCAAATCCGAAACCTTTTGAGTCCAAACTAATAAAAAAAAATAAAGCCAAACTCGTTCCCTCCTACACACACCCCAGAGAACATCACAGATTAAAAATACAATATGGCGGAGAACCACAAGAAACTATTAGTACGCAATATACTAAACAACTATATTATTAATTACTGTCGACTTGTCGACGCCCTACTGCCCACCTTTAAAAAGAAAACGTGCGTTCTAAGTTTAAATGGTCACTACTGGTGATATATTAGCGTGTTGGTTGGTGAAGCCGCGGAGAAACTAGTTCATGTTGTAGTGCAGCAGCAGGTAGTCGGGGTGGCTGAGCGCGGCGGCGGCGGGCGCGCGCGGCGACAGCGGCGCAAATCCCATGAACATGAACGTGCGGACCAGCGTCGCGCGGTCGGGCCGGGACTTGAGCACGCAGATTATGCAGTTCTGACAGCCCAAGCGCTCCTCAGCGAAGTCCAGAAGCAGCATGAAGCTCTCCTTGCTGCCCGACTGCAGCACGCCTGGCACGCGCAGGTACATCATGTTGCCCTGCACCACAGCTTCCCAGCGGACCATGGTGTTCTCAGTCAGATAGATCTTGAAGTCGATCTTGACCGGCTGACG
>NZ_JBHLZP010001228.1:0-720 GCF_042429965.1 Actinoallomurus acaciae | reverse complement strand
GTAGCGGGCTGCGGCGGCGATGCCGACCGTGGTGGGCGCGATGATGCCCTTCAGGTCCGGGTAGGCCTGGAGCAGGCCCTGCGTCTGCTGGAAGGACTTTTGGTCGTCATCGTCGCCGTAGGCGACCTTCACCAGCTGGATACCGGAATACTCCGGCTTCTTCAGCTCCTCCTTCATGAACCCGATCCAGGTGTTCTGGTTCGTCGCGTTCGCCGTCGCCGACAAGATCGCGATCTTGCCCTTGCCGCCGATCAGATCCGACATCACCTTGATCTCGCTACGGCCGATCTCCTCCGAGCTCGCCTGGTTGATGAACACATCCCGGCACTCCTTCGCGGCATCAGAGTCATAGGAGACCACCGCGATCTTCCGCGACATCGCCTGCTTCAACGGCCCGCACACCGCGTTCGGATCATTGGCCGCGATCAAAATCGCGTCCTGCCGCTGCTGAATCAACGTGTTCAGATAGGAGATCTGCGACGACGCCGACGCGTCCGACGGGCCGACCTCCTTGGCCTGGGCGTAGAAGCCCTTGGCCGCGGCGATGCCGGCGTTGTCGACGATCGTCTCGTACGGGTTGTTGACCTGCTTGGGCAGGAAGGCGAGCTTGAGGTTCTGCTTGATCGGGGCGTTGGGGTCGGCCTTCTTGCCGCTCGTCGCGGCGGCGCCGCCGTTGTCGCCGGAGGAGGAGTTCTTGGTCGTACCGCCGCACGCGGCGGC
>NZ_JBHLZP010001227.1:0-723 GCF_042429965.1 Actinoallomurus acaciae | reverse complement strand
CTCTGAGTCAGCAAAGGAGACGTCGAACCCTTGGTACATGTCGTAGCTGGTCAGCTGAAGGCCGCAGCAGACGAACTGAGTTCGTCCGCAGAAATAGTCTCCGCGGTATATCCTTAACTCTGAGTCGCATTCCAATGACAGCATGCAGGTACCCCAAGGCATGTCGTGTTGATTAGGATCACCGCACGGAACGCCCCATGGCCTTGCAGCGAGCATATTAACAGCGTCCCCAGCCGGCATTGAAGAATTGATAGCTTCATACTTCTTCTGTATCCAATGCTCCCTCCATTCGTCTTTCCAATCCTGAAGCTCTCTACTAGAACTGGAGAAACTCGTTCCATCATCAATTGGAGCCTTGGCCCTACGCGACAAGAAATTCAAGACAGGGTCGATTCTGTATCTTCCTCTCTCCGTATCTTTCGCTCGCAGCTGCCAATGATCTAGGCCCTTTTGACTTGATTCCTGATTCTTTCCTTTGTACTTTTTCACTATCCGGGCTTTCGCGTTCGCCTGTTTAACATCAGCGTGTCCATCATTGATCTTGTACCCATTTTTTAAAGCTGTGTTCTCTTCATAATCACTTTTGTAGTTGCCAATTGACTGTTGAATGAACGTAAGCACATTGTCCTTAACATCAGACACAATTGAAGAGTGGGCGATACATATTAGGACCACTAATAAAATGATATGTGGAGTTAGCTTCATCGTACGCCTACATTTCCG
>NZ_JBHLZP010001226.1:0-724 GCF_042429965.1 Actinoallomurus acaciae | reverse complement strand
CAGGCGTTGGTCTGAGCGCCGGTAGCGGTATTAATAACGGCCTGGGCGCGATTGGCGGTCAGATGTTGATTGCCGGATTGATTGTCAGTCTTGTGCCAGTGGTTATCTGTTTCTTGTTCGGTGCTTATGTATTGCGAATGAACCGCGCACTGTTGTTCGGCGCAATGATGGGCGCACGCACCTGCGCGCCGGCAATGGAGATCATCAGTGATACAGCTCGCAGTAACATCCCGGCGCTGGGCTATGCGGGCACCTATGCAATCGCCAACGTCCTGCTGACGCTGGCAGGGACAATCATCGTCATGGTATGGCCAGGATTAGGATAAAACTGAAGTTGCCCTGAAAATGAAATTTTTTTGCACAACCGCAGAACTTTTCCGCAGGGCATCAGTCTTAATTAGTGCCACTGCTTTTCTTTGATGTCCCCATTTTGTGGAGCCCATCAACCCCGCCATTTCGGTTCAAGGTTGATGGGTTTTTTGTTGCCTGAAATTTATCTACTACCCAGCAATCCTCTCAACCATCCTCAAAATCTCCTCGCGTGATAGCGGCTTACGGTCGGTGACAAAATGCAGCGTCATCCCCTCAATAAACGCATCAAGCGCGCGGGCGGTTCCGGGTTCAAACCATTGTTCGAGCGTTTGTTGACTGCGCTGCATCCAGTTTTGCATTACCGTTTTTAAGAGCGGTTTTCGGCTAGCCAGCGCGTAGAGCTGGTACATCA
>NZ_JBHLZP010001225.1:0-725 GCF_042429965.1 Actinoallomurus acaciae | reverse complement strand
CGGGGCGTGTTCTCGGGCGGGGCGTGTTCTCGGGCGGGGCGTGTTCTCGGGCGGGGCGTGTTCTCGGGCGGGGCGTTTCTCTGCCAGTTCCACCGCCCGGCAGGCCGATACGGCCGAAGCCTGTCTCAAGGCCCCGGGCGCTCGTGGACGAGTCGGTGTGCGGGTGTCCGTGCGTGGGCGGGGGCCGGCTCAGGTGCCCGGTAGGCGGCGGCGGCCGGCGAAGCCGAGTTCGGTCCGGTGGTACCAGGTCAGTTCCCGTTCGCCCTCCAGGAGGCACAGGCGCACCGATCGGCCTCCGTGGTACGCGGGGAAGTCGATGAGCACCGGGGTCAGGCTCTTCACCTCGATGCCCTGGATGGTGAACCATCCCACGGCCTCGTCGATGCGTGCCTCGTACCCCTTCTGCTCCGGCTTGCCGCCCAGACGGGACGGCTCACCCGACCGCAGCGCGTACGACAGTTCGGCGAGGTCGGCGCGTGCCGCCACGATGGCGTCGATCTGCGCGCGCACCTCGGGAAGCAGCGCACGTGCCTCACTGAGAGTGAAGGTCCGCTCGGTCACGCTCGTACGCTACCGGGCGGTCCCGCGGCGATGCCCTACCAGCCCGCGCCGAAGCAGACGAAGCCCAGGGCGGCCGGCGGCCGGGGTGCGGTGGCGAGGGCCTCCGCCGGGGGCGTGCCCGCGGCCAGGCGCGTGTGCAGGCCGACCATGAGCTCCCGGGCGGC
>NZ_JBHLZP010001224.1:0-725 GCF_042429965.1 Actinoallomurus acaciae | reverse complement strand
GCACGCGGCCTCGCCGCGCTCTACGCGGGCGTGCCGATGGCGACGCTGCGCGGCGCGGGCATCGTCACCGGCGGCGCCGGGGCCGACCCGCTCCTCGACGCGGCGTTCGCCGGCACGCCGTTCATGCTCAACTATTTCTGAGCGCGACACGCCGCGTGCGAGCCGGGCGGCGGAGCGCACCGGCCGAGTAGCCTCACTGCGAACACATGTTCGGTGCCGAGAGGAGTCCACGTGCGGGTGCTGGGCGTCGATCCCGGTCTGACGAGGTGCGGCGTCGGCGTCGTCGACGGCGCACCCGGCAGGGCGCTGCGGCTGGTCAGCGTCGGCGTCATCCGTACGAGCCCGGACGATGAGATCGGCACGCGCCTCGTCGCGCTCGAGCGTGGCCTCGAGGAGCTGATCGAGCAGGCCCGCCCCGACGCGGTCGCCGTCGAACGGGTGTTCAGCCAGCACAACGTCTCCACCGTGATGGGCACCGCGCAGGCCGGGGCGATCGCCATCGTCTGCGGCGCCCGCCACGGGCTGCCGGTCGCCCTGCACACCCCGAGCGAGGCCAAGGCGGCGGTGACCGGAAACGGTCGCGCCGACAAGCTCCAGGTCACCACTATGGTGACCAGACTGCTCCGGCTGGACGCGCCGCCCAAGCCGGCCGACGCCGCCGACGCGCTCGCGCTGGCGATCTGCCACGTCTGGCGCGGCGGCGCTCAGGCCCGGCTCCAGGCGGC
>NZ_JBHLZP010001223.1:0-729 GCF_042429965.1 Actinoallomurus acaciae | reverse complement strand
CGGATCGACGCCGGCGCCGTCGTGCTCGCCACGGGCAACCCCCCGCCGTCCGCGGGCCCGGCCACGGCGCCCGGCCACCGTCACATCGCCGATCCGTGGGCGCCCGGCGCGCTCGCCCGGATCCACGACGGAGCCCCGGTCCTCATTCTGGGCACCGGCCTGACCATGGTGGACGTGGCGATCAGCGTGCTGGACGCGCATCCGGACGCGGTCGTGTACGCCGTCTCGCGGCACGGCCTGCTGCCGCGGCGGCACCGATGTACACCGGCGCCTCCGGTGGAGGCGCCCATACCCGAGGGCCCACTACGGCTGGCCGGCCTCCTGGCCGCGGTCCGCACCGCGGTCACGGCGGCCGGCGGTGACTGGCACGGCGTGGTCGAGGCCCTGCGACCCCAGGTCCCGTCGCTGTGGGCACGCCTCAGCGTCGAGGACCGGCGTCGTTTCCTGACGCTGGTGGCCCGCTACTGGGAGGTCCACCGGCACCGTATCCCTCCCGCCACGGCCGACCGCATCGAGGGGCATCGCGCCACCGGCCGTCTCCGGCTGCTGCGCGGACGGCTGCTGTCCGTCGCGCCCGGCCCGGACGAGGTGGCGGTCCGGCTGGATGAGGGCGACGGCGAACGCGAGCTGCGCGTCGGCTGGTTCGTGAACGGCACCGGCCCGGCCGCCGACGTGGGCGCCGACCTGGTCATGCGCGGCCTCATCGCCGCGAACCTGGCACGCCCCGAC
>NZ_JBHLZP010001222.1:0-734 GCF_042429965.1 Actinoallomurus acaciae | reverse complement strand
CGGTGGAGGGCGGCCAGCCGCCACAGTCCGTCGCCGGCCGCCGGGTCGGCCGGCGCCGCCGAGTCCAGGCTGGTGCTGCGCAGCACGACGAGGCCGGGTCCGGCCGTACCCACCTCCAGGCGCCGGCCCTGGACCGGCCACTCGGCCAGGGACGACGTCGAGATCTCCCAGAAGCCGCCGCCGGGCCCCGGCCGTGGAGTGACCCGGTTGACGTGGGTGTGCCCGGACACCCACGCGACCACGTTCGGGAACCGGTGCAGCAGCCGCTCGAAGTCCCGCAGGAGCAGCCGGGCCAGGTCGGCGGACAGCCGTTCCGCCGGGGTGGCGGGCGGTATCCCGTTGGTGAGGGTCGACATCCCGTGGTGGGAGAAGAGGATGACGGCCCGGTCGGTGCCCGGGCCGTGCGCTTCGGCGAGCCGGTCGGCCAGCCAGGCGGCCTGCCGGGCGCCCAGGCTGCCGTCGGCGTACCCGCCCGGGTTGGTCGTGTCGAGGCAGATCAGGCGGACGCCGGGGACGGCGTCGTAGACGTAGTACCCCGTGCCGTCGGCCGCGTTCGCGGGGGTGAAGCCGTGTCCGGCCGGCGCGCCGCCCGCCTCGAGGTGCGCCTGGACGTACTCGGCCACCCCGACGTGGCGGCGTTCGGGATCCGGGCGCACCGGCCGGGAGACGCCGCCGCTCACGACGGTGGGGTCGAGCCGGTACGCGTCGATGAGGTCGCCGGGCGGCAGGGCGGG
>NZ_JBHLZP010001221.1:0-736 GCF_042429965.1 Actinoallomurus acaciae | reverse complement strand
GCGCCCGCCGACTCGGCGGCGGCGCCGGCCGCCAGGGCGCAGGCGACGAGTGTGAAACGGCCGCAGGCCGTACGGCGCATCGGGCGGGAATCGACGCTCATGGCCGCGCGTCACCGGTCCGCGCGGCCCCGGCGACGGCTCGGGCCGCCGGCTCGGCCTCTCCCGGGTTACAGGGCACGGCCGGTTGCTACCCGGCCACCGTCGTGCACCGACCGCACCTGCACCGATGTCGCCCGAACCTTGGCGAAGTCGTGGAAGATCACATCATCAGATGACGCGACGGCGCAGCAGCACGGCGAAGGTGCACGCGGCGGGCGGCAGAGGCAGCCAGACCGTGATCATCCGATATCCGAGGACGGTCGCGACGGCGACCGCCGAAGAGGCGCGCGCGGCGACGAGTCCCGCGACCAGGGCCACGTCCAGGCCTCCGATGGCGCCCGGCGAGGGGACCACCGCCGTCAGCGAGGACATGCCGAGGTAGAGGACCAGCACCGTCCCGGCGCCGATCGGCGCCTGGAGGCCGCGCAGCAGCGAGAACAGGATGAGCGCGTGGAAGAGCGGCAGGGTCAGTGAGCCGAGCCAGAGCGCGGCGGCCCGGCCCGGATGGCGCAGGACCTCGCCCAGCTCGCGCAGCTCCCGTACGAGCCGCCGTGCCGCCGAGGCCGCCCGCCGAACGTGTCGCCGCAGCCACCGCCTCGATCCGCGCAGCGTGACCGCGACCCCGGCCGCCGAAGCG
>NZ_JBHLZP010001220.1:0-739 GCF_042429965.1 Actinoallomurus acaciae | reverse complement strand
AAGACGCTCGGGCGCTGCCTGGACCTGCTGGCGGAGGCGCCCTGGCTGCGGCTGCGCGGCATGCACGCCCACCTGGCGTCCGGCCTGGAGGCCGGGCCGCTGCTGGAGGTCGCGGCCCACGTGCTCGGCTGGGCACGGTCGTGGCTGGAGGGCCCCGCCGAGGTCAACCTCGGCGGCGGCATGGCCGTCGACTACCGGGACCCCGGCCGCCGGTTCGACTGGGCGGCGTACGGGGCGGGACTGGCCACGCTACGACGGCCCGGCGAGGTCCTGCGCATCGAACCGGGCCGGGCGGTCACGGCCTACTGCGGCTGGTACGTCACGGACGTGCTGGACGTG
Organism: Actinoallomurus acaciae; assembly: GCF_042429965.1. NCBI lineage: Bacteria > Bacillati > Actinomycetota > Actinomycetes > Streptosporangiales > Thermomonosporaceae > Actinoallomurus > Actinoallomurus acaciae. Next base: position 400 of record NZ_JBHLZP010001220.1, on the reverse strand, counting down.
AAGCGCACCCACGGCACGTCGTACGCCGTACTGCGCGGCGGCACCCACCACCTGCGCACGCCGGCGGCCAAGGGGCACGACCAGCCGTTCACCGTGCTGCCCGTGGGCGACGGCGAGGGCGCGGGCGGCCCGGTGACGCTCGTGGGCCAGCTGTGCACGCCCAAGGACGTCTTCGCCCGCGACGTGACCGTGGAGCGCATCGCGGTCGGCGACGTCGTGGCCTTCGCGATGGCCGGGGCGTACGCCTGGAACATCTCCCACCACGACTTCCTGATGCACCCGAAGCCGTCGGTCCACTACGTCGGGCCCGGCTAGGGACTGTTCCGAAGTGGTTGGGTCGTGGGTTTTCCACAGCCGTGGGTGTGGTCTTTCTTTGGTGTGTGGGGTGGCTTGACAATGG
>NZ_JBHLZP010001219.1:0-739 GCF_042429965.1 Actinoallomurus acaciae | reverse complement strand
GGTCGAAGGCCTCGCGCGGGCCACCGGCGTCCGGGTGGACGAGCCGGGCCAGCCGCCGGTACGCGCGGGGGCCGTCGGTGCCGAACAGCTCGGCGGGCGTCCGCGCGGACTCGATGAGGCGCACGGCCTCGGACCGCGTCATCGGATCTCCTCCTCACGCGAGGGGCGCAGCAGGGCGGGGTGGAGCAGGCGGGCGTCACCGGCACGGTAGAGCCGGGCGCGCGGGCCACCGCGGCGTCCGCCGCGTTCGGAGGTCGCGCCGGTGCTCTCGACGAACCCGGGCACCGACAGGACCTTGCGGTGGAAGTTGCCCGCGTGCAGCTCCTCGCCCCAGACCGTCTCGTAGACGGCCCGCAGCTCCGGGATGGTGAACTCCGGCGCGCAGAAGGTGGTCGCGAGCGCGGTGTACTCCAGCTTCGAGCGGGCCCGTTCGAGCCCGTCGGTGAGGATGGCCGCGTGGTCGAAGGCCAGCCGCCGGGTCGTGCCGGGCCGCTGTGAGCCGTGCCCCGTCAGGCCGAGAGTGGACACGGGGGTCCACGCCGCGTCGGCGGCGTCACTGCCCGCCTGCGGCTCGGGCATCTCGGGGGCGAAGGCCAGGTAGGCGATCGAGACGACGCGCAGGCGCGGGTCGCGCTCCGGCGTGCCGTAGGCCGCGAGCTGCTCCAGGTGGACCCGGTCCAGGGCGTCCGCGCGGACGCCGGTCTCCTCGGCGACCTCGCGCGCGGCGGCCGCGTCGAGG
>NZ_JBHLZP010001218.1:0-742 GCF_042429965.1 Actinoallomurus acaciae | reverse complement strand
GGCGGCGTCGTCGCCGGAGGGCAGGCGGAACGTCACCGCGCCCAGCGCGGCGGCCTGCGCCAGCGCGGACAGGTCGGCGTACGACTCGCGGCGCAGCGCGTCCCAGACGGGCAGCGCGACACCGTGCTCGAGGCCGACCTGGTCGCGTACGGCGTCGACGAGGTGGTTCACCCACGGGCGGCCGTCGGAGTCGGCGCCGGACAGGCCGGCCAGGCGCAGCTGCGCGCGTTCGACCGAGACGGTCGTGTGCGTGCGTGCCATCTCGATGATCGGCTCGGCGGCGCGTTCGGCGAGCCGGCGCGCCTTTCCGACCACCTGCGGATCCAGGTCCAGTTTGCCCATCACTCCTCCACCCGCTTCTTGAAGATCTTCGCTACGCCGGGTTCGGTTCGCAGCAGGTCCAGTGCCATGCGCGCGTGCCCTGGGGCGTACCCGTTTCCGATCAGCATGGTCACGTCGGCGGCCAGTCCCTCGGCGCCGAGCGCCGCGGCCGGGAACGAGGTGGCCATCGAGAAGAAGACCACCGTGCCGCCCGCGGCGGTGGCCAGGATCGCGCCGTGCTCACAGCCGGGCACGTCGACGCAGACCACGGTGACGTCGGCGCCCGGTTCTCCGACGGCGTCGGCGAGCGCGATCGGGTCGCGCGCGTCGGCGATCACGACGTCGTCGGCCAGTGCGGCGTCCCGCAGCCGCGCCGCCTCGGCCTCGGCCGGGACGACCCCGATGGTACGGGCGGCGCCGG
>NZ_JBHLZP010001217.1:0-759 GCF_042429965.1 Actinoallomurus acaciae | reverse complement strand
CGTCCAGCCGGTCGAGCAGCTCGTCCGCGCCGTCCGGCCCGGCGAGCAACGCGGAGAGCGTCGTACGAACGCCGAGCGCCCGCAACAGCTCCGGGTCCAGACCCGGCGGCGCCAGGTCGTACAGGCCCTCCAGGTCGCCGGGCAGGCACAGCTCGCCGGGCCGCCGCCCGTCCAGCACCGGATGCCGCCGCAGCCACCACGCGGTGTACGACGGGACCGTGGCGGTCCGCCCGTCCGCGAGGACCACGCGTACGGGCTCGGTGACGGCGGCGCGCAGCGGCGGCTCCGCCAGCAGCGCGAACGCCTCCGGCCAGTCGGCCACGAACTCCAGGTCGCGCACCGCGGTGAACTCGGGGACCACGAAGCCCTCCCCGAGCTCGTCCGCCCACTCCTCCTCGGCGTCGAGGTGGTGCTCGGGCTCGATGACGTCTTCGTCGCGCACGAGCGCGAAGGTCCGCAGTACGCCCGTGGCCTCGAGCGTCTCGGCGCCGTGGCGCTCGACCAGGCCGGCGTCCACGACGCCGAACGGCGCGACCTCGGCCACCACGTCGGCCAGAGGGGCGCCGGGCAGCAGCAGTTCACCGGCCGGGTACGGCTCACCGTCCTCGCCCGGCAGCGCCAGCTCCGCCAGCCACGGCTCCTCACCGGGCCGCAGGCGGGCGCGGGCGACGAGCGTCAGGACGGCGGTCCAGATCGGCTCGGGGTCCTCCTCGTCGTACGAGGCGGCCACGGCCGCGCGGGCCGCGGGGTCGGTCAGGA
>NZ_JBHLZP010001216.1:0-760 GCF_042429965.1 Actinoallomurus acaciae | reverse complement strand
CGGGCTGCGGCTCACGTCCGCCGAGGACGCCCTGGCCGCGGGCGAGTACGCGCTGGCACGCGGCATCGCCGAGGAGGTGCTCGCGCACGCCTCGATCCCGGCCGAGCGCGTACGGGCCTGGATCGTGCTGCTCGACTCCGGCGGCCAGGCGCTCGCCGAGCTGGACGACGTCTTCCCGCGCGCGTTCGCCGACGCTCTCGATGACCCCGCGCTGCTCGCCCCGCTGCACTACCGGCTCGCCTGGCGGGCCTGGCTGGTGAAGGGATCGGCGGTGCGGGCACGCGACGAGGCGGCCACCGCAGCCCGGCTCGCCGCCGAGGCGGGCGACCGCCGTACCGAGGTGCTGGCGCTGACCAAACAGGCGCTCGCGGAGTTTCACACCGGGCGGCTGGAGGCCGAACGGACCCTCGAACGCGCGCTGGCCGTCTCGCCGGACCCGGCCATCCGGTTCGACCACAACGGCCCGGTGTACCTGCGCCACCGGAACCACCTCCTGCACGATCGGGTGGAGGAGGCGCGGGCCGAGCTCCGCTCGCTGACGTACGCGGTGCGGCAGCGCGGCGCGGTGGAGAGCCTGTTCATGTGCCTGTACGGGTCCTCGCAGGTGGAGATCTTCCGTGGCCGCTGCGACCGGGCGCTCGACCTGGCCGAGCAGTGCCTGCGGCTCGCCGAGGACAGCGAGCTGAGCCGGGGGCCGGCCTGGTGCGCGGTGGCCTTCGCCGAGGCGGCCGGCGGCTCGCTCGACCGCGCGCTGACGGCC
>NZ_JBHLZP010001215.1:0-762 GCF_042429965.1 Actinoallomurus acaciae | reverse complement strand
CCAGCTGAGCGGCGATCGCGAGCAGCCGCAGCGGCAGCACCCCGCCGGCCGCGAACAACCCGATCAGGGCGGGCGCCGGGTAGTAGCTCTTACCGCCACTGGCGGTGAACACGACCACCACGGTCAGCGCGGCGGCGAGCACCCACCGATGGTCGCGGCCGGTCGGCGAAGCCAGCCGGCGGACGCCGAAGATCCACAACATGATCAGCGGTGGGCCGGCCAGGATCACCGCCAGTTCGGGAAGCTGCGCCAGGGAGCCGAGCGGGCCGCCCTGCGCGGCCGAGAGCCCGGCGCCCATGCGGAACTGCGCCCAGTCGTGCCGCGCGTTCCACACCACGTTCGGCGCGACCATCAGCGCCGCCAGGGCACCGGCCGCCCAGGGCCCGGCGGTACGCAGCGCGCCGCGGTGGAACAGCACCAGCCCGACGGCGATGCCCAGCACCAGCACGCCGATGGTGTCCTTGTTCTCCAGCCCGATTCCGGCCACCGTCCCGGCCGCCAGCCAGGCGCGCACCGTGCCCAGCCGCAGGGCCCTCGCCACCAGGACGAACACGGCGGCCCAGGCCAGCTGGTCGAGCACCGTCGTACCGAACAGCAGTGACGCGGCGACGAACACGGGGCAGGCCGCGACCGCCGCGGCCGCGATGGTCTGGGCACGTGCCCGGCCTTCGAACTCGGCGACCAGGGCGGCGACCAGCAGAACGCAGCCCAGCTGAGCGGCGATCGCGAGCAGCCGCAGCGGCAGCACCCCGCCGGGCAGGT
>NZ_JBHLZP010001214.1:0-763 GCF_042429965.1 Actinoallomurus acaciae | reverse complement strand
GGCCAGCTCAAACGCTTCCGCGGACTCGCCACCCGCTATGAAAAACCCGCCGCTCATTACCGGAGTTCGGTGACCACCGCCAGCCTCATCTTGTGACTCAACCAAGATCCACAAAACAAACCCTAGGAAAGGTCCTTGAGGTAGCGGACGCTGCCACGTAGCCGAGGCTGCGGTGGAAGGGGTCGGACTTGGCACGGTGCCGCGCGCTGGTGACCTCCATCCGCACGCGGCCGAGGTCGGCGGCGACGCGCTCGGCCGCCTCGATGAGACGGCGGACGATCCCCCGCTCCCGGCACTCGGCGGAGGTCACCAGGGCGACGACGCGTCCGCAGCGTCCCTCGCGCTCCAGGTAGGGCACCGCCGCGACCGGGCGGGCGTCGTTCTCGGCGACGAGGACGGCGCCGGACCTCTCCCGCTCCCACATCGCCAGGCGCCGCCGTACGGCGTCGTTGCCGGGGTGGCCCAGGTCGGCCGGCAGCGACCGCGACCACTGCGGCGTCGCCTGCGGATCACGGGTTCCATCGCGCTCCTTGAGTGCGCCGGTCAGCGCAGGCGTGAGGAGGACAGGATCGAGCCGACGTGGGCGACGACCATCGCCCACGTGACGCCCGCGATGGCGGCGACGGCCACCCGGGTCGGCGCCGGGCCGCCGACCGCCGCGTCGGCGACCGCGGTGCACAGGAGGACGAGGGACGCCTCGATGCCGTTGGTGATCCGGTGGAGCTTCAGCGCCGAGGCCAGCCGCCGGGCCGAGGCGAGGCCC
>NZ_JBHLZP010001213.1:0-767 GCF_042429965.1 Actinoallomurus acaciae | reverse complement strand
GTCGCCGAGGATGGGCCGCGCCGTCTGCGGCCCGGCGCGCTCGACGGCAAAGTGGTGCTCGCCGCAGGTGGGGCGGGGGCGGTCGGGCACGCGGTGATCCAGCTCGCCCGCTGGTCCGGCGCCACCGTGATCAGCACGGTCAGCGGCCCGGAGAAGGCCCGGCTGGCCACTGCCGCCGGCGCCCATCACGTGATCAACTATCGCGAGGGCGACCCGGTCGGCGAGATCCGCGAGGTCGCCCCGGACGGCGTCGACATCATCGCCGAGGTGGCGCTCGGTGCGAACCTCGCGCTGGACCTGGCCGTGCTGCGGCCGCGCGGCACGATCGCGACCTACGCCAACGACGGCGGCAGGCCGGTCGAACTGGACGTGCTGCGGACCATGGTGCTGAACACACGCTTGCAGTTCCTGGTGCTCTACACGGCCGGTTCGAAGGCGCGCGCCGCGGCCGCCGAGGACGTCGCCGCCGCGGTCCGCGACGGTGCCCTGCCGGTCGGCGAGGAGCACGGCCTGCCGCTGGTCCGCTTTCCGCTCGACCGCACCGCCGACGCGCACCGGGCGGTGGAGAGCGGCGCGGTCGGCAAGGTCCTGGTGGACGTCACGGGATGAAATTCAGCCGGTCGCCGTGAGCGCTGTCAGTCGACGAGCCCCTCGGCGGTGAGATTCGCCCGTCATGACCGGCGTGGTCCATGGTTGGGATCATGACCTCCATAGCCGGGCCTGCCGGGGACCGGCGGCTCAGTGCGGTTCGCGACCGTCCCTTCGCC
>NZ_JBHLZP010001212.1:0-772 GCF_042429965.1 Actinoallomurus acaciae | reverse complement strand
GACGCATTTCTGGAAACGGAGTGCGTGGAAAATGTCGCCACAACCGAAATCATTAAAGCAACTGAAGAAAGTAACGGCCATCGTGTCAGTCTGCCGTTATCGGTTTTCGATCCCCAGGACTACCATCCACTGCTGATTACCGTTTCCGGAAAAAATGTTAACTGATCCCTGAAGTCAGTTTCATGCTTCAGCCTCTGCCACAACGTATGGCAGAGGCTATTTATCAGGAGAAACCAGATATGCCGGGTTACACACAGAGTATGTCCTGGCTGAAGGATCTTTCTCATACGGGCAGGCGGTTGCTGTCATAACCGCTTACCACAATGTGTTTATCCAGGATGACCCGGGAATGCATTTCCGTCGGGTTATCCGCAACGCGGAAGGTCAGCGACGCTGGCGCTGCCGGAATTCTGAACCCGATGCCGGAAAGGTGCTTAATACGCGGCTCGCCAGTGACGGTCCTCTAAGACAATAAACGTCATTCATTTCACCCATCAGGCTGCGTCTTCTCCGGGAGACGTGGCTTTTTCATTTATTACACCAGTAAATCTTAACCACCGATAAGGAGCAAATTATGCGACTAGCCAGTCGTTTTGGTTATGCGAACCAGATACGCCGTGACCGTCCGCTGACACACGAAGAACTGATGCACTATGTGCCGGGGATTTTCGGGGAAGATAAACACACGTCCCGAAGCCAGAACTATACGTACATCCCCACCATCACCGTACTGGAAAGCCTGCAGCGGGAAGGCTTTCAGCCATTCTTCGCC
>NZ_JBHLZP010001211.1:0-776 GCF_042429965.1 Actinoallomurus acaciae | reverse complement strand
CGGCTCGGCGCGGAGTGGCGGACCCTGGACCTGCCGGACGGCTTCGTCCCGGCCGACGACGAGGTCGCGCTGCGGCTGTGCGACGTCATCCGCGAGGTGCGTCCCGACGCGGTCGTCGCGCACTGGTCCGGAAGCTGGCACAAGGACCACCGCGCCGCGCACACGCTCGCCGTCAACGCGGCGTTCTTCGCCGCGCTGCCGACGCTGCGGCGCGACCTGCCCGCGCACGACACCGGCACGCTGCTGTTCGGGGAGAACTGGGAGGACGACGAGGGCTTCCGGCCCGAGCGGCTGTTCGACGTGACCGACGGCGTGCCCGCGTGGCGGGAGGCGGTACGCGAGTACGAGCTGGCGCGCGGGCTCGCGTCCTTCCCGTACTACGACTACTACTCCTCGCTGTACCGGCTGCGCGGCTGCACGTCGGGCTGCCGGTACGCCCAGGCGTACCGGATGCAGTCCGGGCAGTCGATGGCCGGGGTGGGCCAGTTCCTGCGCCGTTCCGGCGACGAGGCGGCCCGGTGACCGGGCCGTTCGCCGGAGTGGACGTCGGCGGCACCAACATCCGGGTCGCCGTCGGCACCCCGGAGGACCCCGGCCCGGCACGGCGCGCCCCCGTGCCGGCCGGCTACGACGATCTGCTGGACCGCGTGATCGCGCTGCTCGGCGACTGCTGCCGGGACGCCGGGCTGTCTCCGGCGGACCTGACCGGCGTCGGCGTCGGCCTGCCGGGTGTCGCGGGCGGCGGTACGGCGACGTTCGTGCCCGCCCTGCCGTAC
>NZ_JBHLZP010001210.1:0-777 GCF_042429965.1 Actinoallomurus acaciae | reverse complement strand
GCCGCCAGCCCGGGGTGCCGAGCTCGGGTGAGGCGGCGACGAGGTCGCGCAGGCCCGGGAGGTCGAGGGCGAGGACCACGGCGTCGGCGTCCACGGTGCCGTCCGCGACGTCCACCGCGAACCCGGACCCGCCGGGCCGTACGGCGGTGACGGGCGTGCCCGGGTGCACGCGGCCGCCGAGGGAGGTGAGGTGGTCGCCGAGCGGCGCCCAGAGACGGGGCGGCGGCACGCTGGGCACGTCGAACAGCAGCCCTTCGGCCGAGCCGAGGAAGTACAGGTGGAACATGACCGCGAGCTCGGCCGCGGACAGCCGGCCGGGCGGAGCGAAGAAGCTGCGGGAGAACACCTCGAAGGCCAGGTGACGTGCTGCCGTCGGGAAGCGCAACCGGGCGAGGAAGGTCTCGGCGTCCAGGTGGTCCAGCCGCTCGTACGTGCCGGGGACGCTGACGCCGATCAGCGGCAGCGCGGCGCGGCCGTTCAGGCGGAGCAGGTCGCGCGGCCGGAAGGTCGGACTGCGGAGCGCGAAGAACAGGGCGTTCCACGGCGGGGTGCGGGGCAGGCCGCGGAAGGTGTCGGTGCGGCCGTCCGCGTCGATCAGGGGGTAGTCCGGCAGGGCGGTGAGCCGTTCGAGCCCCGGGTCGGCGCGGCGCAGCAGCGTCCGCAGGTTGTAGTACTGCCGGAAGTAGGCGTGGAAACCGCGGCCCATGCCGACGCGGGTGCCGTCCGGCAGCGCGGCGTCCCAGCCGCCCGCGCGGCCCCCGAGGTGGCCCTCCCGCT
>NZ_JBHLZP010001209.1:0-777 GCF_042429965.1 Actinoallomurus acaciae | reverse complement strand
GACGCGGCGTCGCGCGGCGCCGTGCTGTCGGACTTCGCCCTGTCCGCGGCGCGTGAGGGCGGCTACCCGGCGGTGATGACCGTGCTGTTCGCCGCCGAAAGTCTGTACTTCACCTGGTGCGTCCGCGCGCACGAGGGGGGCGGCGTCCCGGCCGGGCCGATCGGCGAATGGGTGTCCCTGCACGCGGGCGACGCGTTCCGCGAGGGCGTGGACGCCCTGGCGGCGCAGGTCGACGCGCTGTCGGCCGACGTGCCGGACGAGCGCCTCGCCCGGTGGTTCGCCGGCATGCTGGATGCCGAGATCGCCTTCCACGACGCCGTGTACCGCTGAGGGCGTCCGCTCGTCGCAGGGGCGGGCGCCGTGCGCGGCTCCTCGAACGTCGGCCGTGGCCCCGCTCAGCAGCGGACGAGCACCTTGCCGGCGACGGAGAGGTCCTCGGCGAGCGCGGCGAACACGCCCGGCGCCTCGGCGAGGCTCACCTGCCTCTCGATCAGACCGGCCAGATCCTCCGGGGCGCCGGCGACCCATTCGGCCACCGCCGCGAACTCCGCGGCGGGGTAGGAGAAGGTCCCGATCAGGTCGCGTTCCTCGGTGCTGATGGCGTACGCGGCCAGGTCGAGGCGTGGCGAGCCCATGCCGACGAGCACGACGCGGGCGCCCGGCGCGGTGGCCGCGAGGGCGTCGGCCATGGTCGCGGAGACTCCCACCGCGTCGACGGCGACCGACGCCGGCCCGTCGAGCACGTCGTGCACCTGCCCGGGCACCGGCCCGCCCGCC
>NZ_JBHLZP010001208.1:0-780 GCF_042429965.1 Actinoallomurus acaciae | reverse complement strand
CGGCCACGCGGGGCGGCCGGCGTGACCGCGCCACGCGCGCCGCGGTGGCGGGAGGTCCGCGCGGCGTACTTCGCCTTCGACCGGTTTCCCTCCAGCAAGGGCTCCGCGGTGCACATCGGGCAGATGGCGGCCGCGCTGTTCGAGGAGTTCGGCGGCGGCCTGCTCGGCGTGCTCGGCGGGGGCGCCCTGCCGCGCTACCAGTGGGAACCGGACCGCGGCGTCGAGATCGCCCGGTTCGGCGAGCGGATCCCCAACCTGATCGACCGCGCGGAGGCCTACTCCGCCTGGGTCGCCGCGCACCTGGCGCCGCACGCCGCCACGCTGCGGGTCTGTCACGTTCGCGACCCGTGGAGCGCCCTGCCCGTCGTGACGGCGCCCGGCCGGCGGTACCGCGTGGTGTACGAGGTGAACGGGCTGCCCTCCATCGAACTGGCCCACACCTGGCCCTCGGCGCCGCCGGCCACGCTCGCCCGGATCGCCGGGTTGGAGGACCGCTGTCTGGAGCGGGCGGACGCGGTCGTCGTGCCCTCGGGAGTGATCGCGTCCGCGCTCGCGCGGCGGGGCGTGCCCGAAGACCGGATCCACCTGGTGCCGAACGGCGCCGACGTGCCGCCCGAGACGCCGCGCCCGCACGACGCGCCGGAGCGATACGTCGTCTACGTGGGCGCGCTGCAGCCGTGGCAGGGGCTCGACGTGCTGCTCCGCGCGTTCGCCCGGCTCGCCGACCTGACCGGGCTCCGGCTCGTCATCTGCTCGTCCGTGCCGGAACGCCGCGCCCGG
>NZ_JBHLZP010001207.1:0-787 GCF_042429965.1 Actinoallomurus acaciae | reverse complement strand
GGCCCGAGCCGTCCTCCGCCCCGACGGCGACCGAGATCCGTACGGCGCCCTGCTCCGGCAGCGCCAGCGGCGCCTCGATGACCAGCTCCTCCACGGTCGCCGCTCCGCACTCCTCGGCGGCCCGCACCACCAGCGCGGCGAAGGCCGCGCCCGGCAGCAGGACGCGTCCCGCGACGGCGTGGTCGGCCAGCCAGGGCCGGCTCCGCGCGGAGAGCCTGCCCTCGGCGAGCACGCCTCCGGTCTCCGGGTCGGACGTGATCGTTTCAAGGAGGGGCCCGGACGGCTCGATCCAGTAACGGCGGTGCTGGAACGCGTACGTCGGCAGCTGCGCTCTCCGGGAGACGGCCGGGTGCGGCGCCGGCCAGTCGACCGGCACGCCGCGCACGTGGAGCTCACCGAGCGACAGCAGGAAACGTCGCAGGTCACCGTCGTCACGGCGCAGGGAGCCGACGACGACGGCCGGACGGTCGTCCAGGATCTCCTGGAGGCTCGCCGCGAGCACGGGATGCGCACTGACCTCGACGAACGTGCGGAACCCGGCGTCGATCAGCCCTTCGGCCGCGGCGCCGAACCGTACCGTCCGCCGCAGGTTGCGGTACCAGTAGCCGCCGTCCAGCTCCGCCGTGTCCAGCCACCGGCCCTCGACCGTCGAGAAGAACGGCACCCGCGACGGCCGAGGATCGAGCCCCGCCAGCAGATCCGCCAACTCACCCTCGATCGACTCGACGTGCGAGGTGTGCGAGGCGTAGTCGACCGGGATCCGGCGTGCCCGCACACCATCGGCCTC
>NZ_JBHLZP010001206.1:0-1740 GCF_042429965.1 Actinoallomurus acaciae | reverse complement strand
ATTCCGCGTCCGTTGGTGGTGGTTTTGAAGTGGTTTTCGAATTGGGTGGTTCGGGAGGAGGCGATGTGGGCGTCGTCTAGACCGATGGCGTGGAGGATGGGCCATTTGGTGGGGCTGGCGGTGGCGAAGACTTCTGCGCCCCAGTGTTGGGCGAGTTGGACGGCGGCCATTCCGACGCCGCCGGTCGCGGCGTGGATCAGTACCGTTTGTCCCGCTTGTAGTTGGGCGAGGTCGGCGAGGCCGTAGTAGGCGGTCAGGAACGCGATCGGAACCGCAGCCGCTTGCTCCCAGGACCAGTCGGCCGGGACCGGCACCACCATGCGATGATCCGCCACCGCCACCGGCCCGAACGCCCCGGGTACAGCACCCATGACGCGGTCGCCGACGTTGAGACCCTTGGCTTCGGCACCGGTTTCGAGGATCACCCCGGCGCCTTCGGTGCCGATCATGGTCTGTCCGGGGATCATGCCCAGGCCTACGACGACGTCGCGGAAGTTCAGTCCGGCGGCGCGTAGTCCGATCCGTATCTGACCGGGTTCGAGTGGGGCGAGTGCCTGCGGGCATGGTACGGCGGTGAGGTCTTCCAAGGATCCTTGCCGGACGGCTTCCACACGCCAGGCGCGTTCACCGGCCGGCGGGACAATCGCCGTGCTGCCGCGGGCGAGTCGGGGGATCAGGATCTGCTCGTTGCGGATCATGAGTTGGGGTTCGCCGGTGGTGAGTGCTGTGTTGAGGTTTTGGGTTTCGTCGGTGTCGATGATGGTGAATCGGCCGGGGTTTTCGGTTTGCTGATCGCATCACGCCCCAGATGGGCGCGGAGGCCAGGTCCTGGGTGTCGGGGCCGATGGCGTGGCTGGTCACCATGACCAGTTGGGAGGAGGTGGAGTGTTCGTCGGCGAGCCAGTCCTGCAACACCGTGATCGCCGCCGCAGCCGCCTCTTCGGGCTCGGCCTGTTCGCCTGGGCAGCGCACCACCGCGATCTGTGGCAGTGGTGAACCCCAATCGATCCCCCCGGCCAACGGCCGTTCGACCGTGAGCCGCTCACCTGCGGGCACCTCTGGGAGAGGCGCCGGTACCCACTCCACCCGGAAGATCGCGTCGGATACGTCCCGTACCGCGGTCGACGCGGGGCGGAACGCGACCGATTCGGCGGACAGCACCAGGCTGCCGCTGCCGTCGGCCACCACGACCCCGCAGCGATCGTGCTCCCCGGCCTCGATCCGCACGCGTACGGCGGTGGCGCCGTCCGCATGCAACCGAACCCCGGCCCAGGAGAAGGGGAGCAACAGATCCTCGCCCGTTGTTCCGGCGGCGTGCAGGCAGGCGTCCAGAAGCGCGGGGTGGATGCCGTAGCGGGCGGCGGTGGAGTGTTCCGTGCTGGGGCAGGGCCACTTCGGCGAACATGGTGGTGCCGTCCTGCCAGGCCGCGCGCAGCCCGCGAAACGCGGGCCCGTACTCGTAACCACGCCGGCCCAGCGATTCGTACGCGTCGGCGACCGGAATCGGGACCGCCCCGGGCGGCGGCCAAGTCGTCAGGTCGGCGTTGGGGACGGGCGGGTCGGCGTTGGTGAGTGTTCCGGAGGCGTGTCGGGTCCACTGGTCACCGGCCCCGGAGTGGACTGTGACGGGTCGTCGTCCGGTTTCGTCGGCGCCGCCGACTCGTACCTGGATGGAGACGGTGCCGTCGGCGGGGATCCTTAGTGGTGTTTCGAGGGTGAGTTCTTCAAGGTGTCCGTAGC
>NZ_JBHLZP010001205.1:0-794 GCF_042429965.1 Actinoallomurus acaciae | reverse complement strand
GCTGGCGCGCCTGGCCGAGGCCCGCACCGCGCTGCGGCGGCCGGAGCCGCACCAGGGCGACCCCGTGCTGGTCGCCCTGTGCGACGCCGCGCAGCGGTTTCCGATCCCGATGCGCGCCTTCGACGAGCTGATCGACGGCTGCGCGGCGGACGTCGAGGGCGTGTCGTACGAGCGGTTCGGCAGCCTGCTGGCCTACTGCCGGTGCGTCGCCGGATCGGTCGGGCGGCTCTCGCTCGGCGTCTTCGGCACCTCCGACCCCGGCACGGCCGAGCCGCTGGCGGACGCGCTCGGCGTCGCGCTGCAGATCACCAACATCCTGCGCGACATCCGCGAGGACCGGCTGGCGGGCCGGATCTACCTGCCCGCGGAGGACCTGGAGCGGTTCGGGTGCACGCTGGACATGGACGCGGACGGCGAGTTCACCGACCCGCCGGACCGGCTCGCGGAGCTCGTCCGCTTCGAGGCCGAACGCGCGCGCACGTGGTACGAGCACGGAGACCGGCTGGTGCCGATGCTCGACCGCCGCAGCGCCGCCTGCACCGCGGCGATGGCCGGGATCTACCGGCGCCTGCTGGCACGCATCGCCGCCGACCCGGCCGGGGCGCTCAGCACCCGCCTGTCGCTGTCGCGCTGGGATAAGACGATGGTCGCCGCGCGCTCGCTCACCGGGGCGCAGCTGTGACCGGGCGACGCGGGGGAATCGAAGGCGCGGCCCGGCGGTCGCTGCCTCCGGCGAGGGAGGCCTCATGACGGGGCGTGTCGCCGTCGTCGGCGGCGGGATGGCGGGCATCGCC
>NZ_JBHLZP010001204.1:0-796 GCF_042429965.1 Actinoallomurus acaciae | reverse complement strand
GTGCCCTCCTGGTCCGGCGCGGGACGGGCCGACGGAGGCTCCGGCCGTGACCCCGGATCCCACCGCGTCGCGGAGGGCGCGGGGGCCGGCCGGTCGTCATCCGCGCCGGCGGCGCTCTCCGGCTCCGCCTCCGGCCGTACCGGAGATGGAAGCCGGGCGGGTGGTTCGCGCGGGTCTTCCGGGGGCGACGCCGGGAGCCCGTCCGTGGGCGCGGACGACGTGCCGGAATCGGGAGTTACCAGCCCGGACGACGGTATATCGAGCTCGGCAAGCAGGGTGGCCTGCCAGTCAGGCTCGGACAACGTCTTCCCCTCGGCGCGCAGCAGGCTGACAACACGGATTGCTCCCGATCCTATCGGCGTAAGCCCCCTCTGGCCTCCACAAACGGCACCCCATCATGATTACTGTGAGAGATCGATGCGCTACAGTATGCGACTGAGGAGCCGCCGCAACAGGCGGTCTTTTTCGGGGGGAAAAACCGACATGCGACGAATATTGGCTACTTCCATAGCCGCGGCCATTCCAGCCATGCTTCCGGTAAGTGCGGTCAGCGCCTATTCCAAGCCGGCGCCTCCGCCCACCGCGAGTGGCCATTACAAGGTGCGCGCGCACGGCCACGGACGCACCTCGCACAGCCGACCCGTCTCCGGGGGCGAGACACACGGCCGGCCGCAGAACGACGTGAAGGTCGACGCGGACGACGGCAGCGACGCTCCGCAGAACGCCGCGCCGGAGCACGGCTCCGGCCGCGCCCACGACGCCGCCGGCTCGCACAGCCGGCCGTCGCGTCCCGCCC
>NZ_JBHLZP010001203.1:0-797 GCF_042429965.1 Actinoallomurus acaciae | reverse complement strand
ATCCATCCCCCCCGCAAACACCCCACCCATCACCGCAGCCTTCGCCACCTGCCACAAAAACCTCTTCAAACCCAACCCCGCCGCCCGCGACGCCACCGTCGCCGCCTCCACCGACCCACCCGCCGTCACCGCCGACCACAACGCCGCAACCGCCCACATCACCAACAAAAACTCAAACGTCAACGTCCACTGCAACCGACCCGCATTCTTCTGCGCCACCACATTGTCCACACCCACCGCCAACCCATCACACGCCTGCGCCAACCACACCAAACCCCCCTCCTCACCACCCCCCTGCAACGCATCCGCAAACGACTTGAACCGATCCCGCGCCTCCCCCACATTGTTATCCGCCACCACCCGCGCATGCCCCCCCACCTCCGCCGCCACCAACCGCACCTGATACGCCGCCCACCGCCACACCCGCGCCAACCCACCCAAACCCTCCAACGACCCATCCGGCCACGCACACCCCCCCACCAACGTCTCCACAAACGCCCGAACCCGCACCAACTCCCCCGGCTCCGGATCCGAACGCGCAAACCCCAACGTCACCTCCGGCAACCGATACGGACGCGTCCGCGCCAACGCCCCCCGATCCGCCCCCGACGGCAACACCGACCCCACCGTGCTCGCATCCTCAGCCAACGCATACGTATGACCAGAAACAATCAACATCCCACCCGTCGCCCGCAACAAATTCACCATGTCCGCCAACCCCGCCAACACCCCATCCCGCGACACCCCATACCCCCCACCCCCACCATCCCCATTAAAAAACGCCCGCCCAATCTCAT
>NZ_JBHLZP010001202.1:0-802 GCF_042429965.1 Actinoallomurus acaciae | reverse complement strand
CGACGGCCGAGCTCGCCGACACGGGGGTCGCGGTCTGGTGGCAGGGCACGGCCCGGCGGCACCGCCGGTGGCGGCTCCGTTCCGGCCCCACCGGCCAGCACCCGTTCTGGAAGTGGCCGTGGCAGCCGGCGGCCGACCGGATGCGCGACCTGCTGGCCGACGCGTCGGAGGAGGACTACCGGGCGGCCGTCGAGGCGCTCGCCGCCCACCGGCGCACGGACGTGCAGCGCGTGCTGGTCTCGTACCTGGCACCGACCGAGACGGCGTGGATGGACGAGTGCTGTAGCGGGGCCGCGAGCTACTACGACCTGGCCCTGCGGACCATGCTGTTCTGCTCGGTCGGCTCGGCCGAGCAGCTCACCGCGCTCACCGCGCACAGCCAATTCGGGTACGGCCAGTGGTCCCGCCGTGTGCTTGCCACGCTGATCGAGACGGCCGGTGTCGACGCGGTGGTCGCGCTGATGGCCGCCCACTTCGGCGCCGCGTACGCCGACGACCGCAAGGTGGGCGCCGAGGTGCTGAGCCGGCTGCCCACCGACGAGGCCTTCGGGGTGCTGCTCGAACACCGGGGCGAAAAGCACGTGGTGCCCGCGCTGCGCGACGCGATGAAGCGCTATCCGGTACGCGCGGTGCGGCTGCTGGCCCAGGCCTCCGCCGGTTCCTCCAAGGAGGCGGCCGTGGCGCGGGATCTGCTCGCCGGGCACGTCCAGGACCACCCCGACGCGGTCACCGCCGCGCTGCCCGGCCTGCCGGCCGAGGCGCGGACGACCGTCGAGCGGATCGCCGCCGAGACGGCCGACCG
>NZ_JBHLZP010001201.1:0-803 GCF_042429965.1 Actinoallomurus acaciae | reverse complement strand
GCCGGGTACGACCGCGCGGCCGACGTGGCCGCCGACGACTCGGTGCCGAGCATCTCCAGCCATCACGTCGCGGCGCAGGTCGCCGCGGTCGCGACCACGATCCGCGGCCGCAACCCGGCCGAGCTGACCGAGCCCGAGCTGATCGGCGCGGGCGGCCGCCTGTCCACCATCAAGCTCGACGGAGAGCAGCGCGGCCGGCTCGTGGCCGAGGTCCTGGAGACCGCGCTCACCTGGGCGGACGCTACCGGGGAGGCGCCACGGAGCGGCACGCTGTTCGACGCGGCGCTCACCGAACGCGCCCTGCGCGCCCGGCTGGAGGAGACCTACCGTGCGCTGGCCCGACTCGCCGACACCCCGGCCGAACGCCACGCCCTCGTCATCCGCGCCAACGCCGCGCGTCCGAGGACGCTGATCTGATGGCCGCGACGACCGAAGAGCGGGCCTGCCCGGTCTGTGACCTGCCGGTGTTCCCGGGCGAGGACTACTGCGAGGCGTGCGGCCACCGCCTCGACGCGCCCGTCCCCCACTGCCCGGGCTGCGGCGGCACCACGATCAGCGACGGCTACTGCGAGCAGTGCGGGCTGCGCCAGCCCGACGGCACCGACCACGTCGAGGTGGAGATCACCGGGGCGGCGGGGGTGAGCGACCGTGGCCTGCGGCACAGCCGCAACGAGGACGCGATGGCGCTGGCCGCCACCGCCGACGGCGTGGCCGCCGTCGTGTGCGACGGGGTCTCCTCCTCCAGCCGGCCCGAGGACGCCTCCCGCGTCGCCGCCGACACCGCGCCCGGCGCGCTGGCGGTG
>NZ_JBHLZP010001200.1:0-807 GCF_042429965.1 Actinoallomurus acaciae | reverse complement strand
AAAAATGAGAGTCTACAATGTACCAGATAGCCCTTTTTTCCCTCTAAAGAGACACAAGCCGGAGAACGATTGGTATACCGCATTCCCAGCGATAGGCGAACCAAAAGCAAAAATGAGAGTCTACAATGTACCAGATAGCCCTTTTTTCCCTCTAAACGTTCCAGAGCAGAAAACTAGAGTCAAGAAAGTTCTGCCGGACTATGCCATTGGTTCGGGTAGGAAGAAGCGATCCGTAAGTCATAAAAAAACTCATGATGAAGCTGTTACCACGAAAGGTAAAGTATCGGAGGCGCCTAACAAGAATAAGACGATAGGCAGAAGCCAAAAAACTCAGTCCAAGGATTCTAATTCAAAGACAAAGAAATCCAAGAGGAATGGGCTAAAAATCAAACGGTTGAACAGGGGAAGAGGAAAGAAACGAAACCGTCACCTAAGGAGTTCAAATGTAACGAGTAAGCCCTTGAAATACACGAAGCGATCGAAACTGAGGCAAAGGGTTAATAAAACTAAAAGCGTTAAGAGGAGTCGGAAGGGTCGCAGGGAGGTGGACAAGCCGAAACAAGCCCCACACAAAGGTTCGTAGTTTCAAACGCAATTCTGAACATGACTGCAGACGCACAGCAGCTACGAACACCTGACACAAAACACCTACTGGATTCAAATCAAGTTCTATGATGCCTTCAACATATACTCAAGTAAACGAAGTACTCATGCAACCTCTTCACGAATACAAATGGCATTTGGAAGGACAAAGCCTAACATTACCGAAAGATATTCAGACGACTCCACATTTAAAGAAACAATCAG
>NZ_JBHLZP010001199.1:0-812 GCF_042429965.1 Actinoallomurus acaciae | reverse complement strand
CCGGCCAGGACGCCTTGGACGAAGTAACGCTGGAAGGCGAAGAAGACGACCAGCGGGACGACCAGCGACAAGAACGCGCCCGGCGCGAGGATGTCGATGTTGCCGGTGAACTGCCGCATCTGGGACTGCAACCACTTGGTCATCGGCTGGGAACTGGTGTTGGCGAACACCAGCGACACCAGCATGTCGTTCCAGACCCACAGGAACTGGAAGATCCCCAGCGAAGCGATCGCGGGCCCGCCCAGCGGGAAGATCACCTTGATGAAGATCGTCCACTCCTTACCACCATCCATCCGCGCCGCCTCCAGCAGATCCCGCGGGATCCCGGCGAAGAAGTTCCGCAGCAAGAAGATCGCGAACGGCAACCCGAACGCCACGTGGAAGGCCACCACACTCGGGATCGACCCGAAGACCCCCAGCCACCCGTACAGCCTCGCGACCGGGATCAACCCGACCTGCACCGGAACGACCAGCAACGCCACCACGATCAAGAACAACCAGTCACGACCGGGAAACTCCAGCCACGCGAACGCGTACGCCGCCAGCGAGGCGATCCCCACCACCAGCAACGTCGCCGGAACCGCGATCAACACCGTGTTCCAGAACGAGTCCACGAAATCCGGCTTCGCCAGAAGATCGCCGTAGGCCTTGAACGTCAACTGCGACGGCGCGGTGAACACATGCCACCAGCCCGAAGAGTTGTCATCCTGCTGCGACCGCAACGACGCCACGAACAACCCCAGCGTCGGCACCAGCCACACCACCGCGACCAGGATCAACACGACCTGGACCACACCACCACCAACACGCGA
>NZ_JBHLZP010001198.1:0-815 GCF_042429965.1 Actinoallomurus acaciae | reverse complement strand
CACCGTGCTCGACCGCGCCGTCGGGCGGCGGTCCGGCGCGCTGCGCGTGGCGTACGCGCCCGAGGAGCTCACCGAACGCGTGGCGAGCGTCGCCGAGCGGCTCCTGGACGGCGCCCGGCCGGAGTCGCCGCCCGGACCCGCGTGGGTGATCCCGCAGCTGCGGTGGCTGCACGAGATGAGCCGGCTCTTCCCGCGTGGTCCCGGCGTCCCGGACAAACACGATCCGGTCCCGCCGATGGACTACGAACTGCCGGGCCTGAAGGAGCCGCCGGAGCCGCTTTTCGGCCATCGGGTGCGCGTGCTGCGCCGCCACCCGCTGTCGATGGCGCTGGCGTCGAACCGGCCGATCGTGCGCACGGCCGTCCTCGGCGACGACGACCACGCGAGCGTCGTGGCCGACCTCGCCGTGGTGGGCATCGGCGTCGAGCCGCCCGAGCGGGTCGCGTACGCCGCCGAACGGATGCGGGTGGGCTGGCTGGAGGACGTGCTCGACTGGCCCGACCGCTTCACCGCCGCGTTCGAGGATCCGGCCCTGCCGTTCTTCGGCACCTGAGAGAGACTGTCGGCGGCACCGGGCACACTGCGACCGTGTTCCTCGGGAGGTCGCTCGCCGCCGGATGCCTGCTGGCCGCGGGCTGCGGTCCGGCGCCGCCGGGGCGGCTCCAGCAGCGGGCGTCGACGACGACGGCGGTCGTGACCCGTGTGGTCGACGGCGACACGCTGATCCTGCGCGGGCAGGGGCGGGTCCGGCTCATCGGCGTCGACGCGCCCGAGACCTGGCGGCGGCACGACTGCTTCGGCGCGGAGGCGACGCG
>NZ_JBHLZP010001197.1:0-821 GCF_042429965.1 Actinoallomurus acaciae | reverse complement strand
ACGTGGTCGAGCCGCCGGGCCTCGGCCTGGTCGGCCTCGGTGCCCAGCAGCCGGGCGAGCTCGCCGGCGTGCGGGGTGAGCACGGTCGGCGCGCTGCGCCACAGCAGGTCGCGGCGGCGAGTCAGGACGGTGAGCCCGTCGGCGTCGACCAGCACCGGCAGGTCGGTGGAGAGCACCTCGCTCAGCAGCGTCTCGGCCCGCTCGTCGGTGCCCATGCCGGGCCCGGCCACCCAGGCGTTGACCCGTCCGACGCCGCTCAGGGAGTCTTCGACCACGCTGGTCACGGCCTCCGGCCAGTGGTGCCGGACGAGCTCGACCGAGTGCCGTGCCGAGGCGAAGCGCACCATGCCGGCGCCGCCCCGTACGGCGCCGCCGACCGAGAGCACCGCGGCGCCGGTGAAGGTCTCGCTTCCGGCGAGCACGCCGGGGACACCGCGGCGGTACTTGTTGGACTCCCGCCGCGCCCGGGGGATCCACAGGTCGACGTCGGCCGCCTGCGGCAGGCACGCGTCCGGGTCGCCCAGGTACGGGCCGAGCCCGATGTCGACCAGTTCGACGACGCCCGCGTGCTCGGCCCCCGGGTCCACGAAGAGGCCCGGCTTGTACGTCCCGAACGTCACCGTCACGTCGGCGCGGACGGCCGCGCCGCTCACCACGCCGGTGTCGGCGTCGACGCCGCTGGGCAGGTCGCAGGCCACGATGGTGGCGATGGCGCGCGAGGCGTGCCCGGCGAGGGTCGCGTACGGCTCGCGGAGCCCGCCGCGGCCGCCGATGCCGAGCATTCCGTCGATGATCAGGTCCGCGGCCTCGATCGCGCGGAC
>NZ_JBHLZP010001196.1:0-822 GCF_042429965.1 Actinoallomurus acaciae | reverse complement strand
GTCGACCCCGGGTATCCGGCCGAGCGGATCCGGTTCATGCTCGACGACGCGGCGCCCGCGGCGGTCCTGACCGGCGCGGGTGTGCTCGCGCCCGAGATCGCCGACCGGCGCGGTGTTCTTGCGCTGGACGACCCGGAGACCGCGGCGGCGATCGCCGCGCTCCCGCCGGGCGCGCTGAGCGACGGCGAGCGCGTACGTCCCGCCGACGGTCCGCACCCGGCGTACGTCATCTACACGTCGGGTTCCACCGGGCGCCCGAAGGGCGTGACCCTGCCGGGGCACACCCTCGCCCACCTGCTGGCGCGTGACGTCGTCGCGGTCGAATCGGGGCCAGGCGCCCGCGTGCTCCAGTTCGCCTCGCCGAGCTTCGACGTGTCGCTCCAGGAGATCGGCTCCGCGATCCTCACCGGCGGCACGCTGGTGGTGCCGCCGGACGAGGTACGCGCCGACGCCGCCGCGCTGGCCCGCTGGCTCGACGCCGAGGCGGTCTCCGTGCTCCGCGCGCCGAACGTCGTCCTCGAGGCCGTCGTAGGGGCCGCGGCCGAGGAACGCCTCCCGCTCGCCGCGCTGCGTCACCTGGTGCAGGCCGGCGAGGCGCTGAGGATCACCGACGAACTGCGGGAGTTCCGCGTCGCCCGCCCGCACCTGTCCGTGCACAATGACTACGGCCCGGCGGAGACCCACGTCGTCACCGGCCACCGGCTGCCGGACGAACCCGCCGACTGGCCGGCGAGCGCGCCGATCGGCACCGCACTGCCCGGGCACCGGGTGGCCGTGCTCGACCCCGCCCTGCGGCCGGTCCCGTACGGGGTGGCGGGTGAG
>NZ_JBHLZP010001195.1:0-826 GCF_042429965.1 Actinoallomurus acaciae | reverse complement strand
GCTCACTCTGGTGGCCCGGCTGGCGCTGCGCGACCTGCGCCATCGTCGTGCCGAGGCGGTCCTGCTGCTCATCGCCATCGCGGCGACGACCACCACACTCACTCTGGGCCTGGCCGTACGCGGCGTCGCCGACCGGCCCTGGGAACGTACCCGCGCCGCCACCGCCGGTCCGGACGCGGTGGCGACCGCGGATCGCGCGGCCTCGCTCGCGCCGCTCGCGCACGCGTCCGGAGTGACCGCGTCGGCCGGTCCGTACCCGGTCGCCTCCGCCGGGATCCGCGTCCGCGACTTCGGCGTCGACGCCTCCGTGCAGGGCCGGGACACCGCTCCGGGAGCGGTCGACCGCCCCCGGGTCACCGCCGGGTCGTGGGTGCGGCGCGGGGGAGCGGTGGTCGAACGCGCCTTCGCCGATGCCCTGCGCGTACGGCCGGGCGAGGAGATCACGATCTCCGGGCACCGTTTCCGCGTCGCCGGGATCGCGGTCAGCGCGGGGCGCGTCCCGTACCCGTCCTCCACGCCGGGCCTGATCTGGGTCACCCGGGCGGACCTGAAGCGGATCGGCCCGGCGACGTCGCAGGTGATGCCGCTGCGGCTGGCCGACCCGGCGGCCGCCCCGGGCTTCGCCGCGGCCCACCGGGGCGTCCGCTCCTGGCAGGACATGGGCGCCTACGCGACCGCGGAACTGCATCTCGTCGACGGCGCCCTGCTCACCGGCACCTGGGCGCTCGCGCTCCTCGGCGTCGCCTGCGTTGCCGTGCTGGTCGGCGGACGCCTCGCCGACCAGACCAGGCGCGTCGGCCTGCTCAAGGCGGTCGGGGCCTCACCC
>NZ_JBHLZP010001194.1:0-828 GCF_042429965.1 Actinoallomurus acaciae | reverse complement strand
GTCATCGCCGCCCTGGGCTGGGCCGGCCTCGCCGGGATCGCCGCGCTCCTGGCGACACGCGGCTGGGTGCGCGTCGCCGCCGGCGTGCTGCTCGCGGCGTTCGTGGTGGTCGCCGCGATCGCCTACCCGGCCGCCGTACGCCATGCCCACGTCGTCGCGGCGGCCGGGGAGAAGAGCAACCTGGCCCGGCTGGGCGGCGAGGTCGCGGTCCATCTCAGCGCCTGGTGGATCCTGTCGCTGGCGGGCGGCGACTGGCTGGCCGCCGCCGGCCTGCTCACGATCGTGCGCGGTCGCCGCTGGCCGGGAATGTCCGCCCGGTACGATCGCCCGGGTGCCGCGCCACCCGCCGGTGACGACCCCGCGTCGCTGTGGAAGGCACTCGACCGAGGCGACGACCCCACCTGAGTCTCTGCGTCCTCGGCGCCCGGCGGCATCGGGAGGGAGGGCCGAGATGGACACCCCGATGGAGACGGACCGCGACGGGATCGTCCTCGTCGTCGAGCACGACCCCGGCGTCGCCGACCTGGCGCGGCTGTACCTGTCGCGCGAAGGGTTCGACGTGCACGTGGTGACCGAGCCGGCGGGCGCCGTCGCGGAGGCCCGGCGGCTGCGGCCGGACGCCGTCGTGCTCGACCTGACCACGGGCGTGCGGGAAGAACTCACCCGCGCGATGGGCGCCACGCCGGTCGTCTGCGTCGTCCCGGACGGCGAGACGGGCACGAGCCCGTACACCGTGCCACGCCCGTTCAGCCCGCGCGTCCTCGTCACGATGGTCGCCCGCGCGCTCGGCGCGCAGGCGCCCGAGGCCCCGCGCGAGGGAGTCCTGCG
>NZ_JBHLZP010001193.1:0-831 GCF_042429965.1 Actinoallomurus acaciae | reverse complement strand
GCAAGCGGTCGGTCGCGCGGTTGCGGGCCGTGGTGGTGAGCCAGGCGCCCGGGCGGCGCGGTACGCCGTCGCGCGGCCAGGTCGCCAGCGCGGCGGCGAAGGCCTCCTGGGCACAGTCCTCGGCCAGGTCCCAGTCGCCCGTCGACCCGATCAGGGTCGCCACCACCTGGCCCCACTCGTCGCGGAACGCCGCGTCGACCGCCGCCCGGACCTGGTCGCCGGGCGTGGTCACTCCCAGACGGGACGGATCTCGACACCGCCCCAGCGCGCGTACGGGTGGCCCGAGGCGATCTCGATCGCCTCGTCCAGGTCCGCGCATTCGACGATCACGAAGCCGCCGACGAAGTCCTTGGTCTCGGCGAACGGCCCGTCCGAGACCAAGGTCTCACCGTCACGGACCCGTACCGTGGTCGCGTCCACCACCGGACGCAGCCGCGCGCCGACGAGCGCGCCGCCCCGCCGGTTCAGATCCGCCAGCCAGGCCTGGTGCACCGGATCGGCGTCGAGCTCCTCGTTGCTCGGCGAGACCGACTCGTCATCGCAGATAAGCAGCACATACTTCATGAGTCCGATTCTGACCGAAGATCCCGGGAGAGCCACGCCCGGAGCCCCTCGCCGCGCGGGTCGTCCACCAGGTTCCCTGCACCGTCGATGCGCATGGCGGCCCGGCGGCCGGTGCCGTAGCGGTCCCAGCCGGGGTCGCCGATGGCGGCGAAGGCTCCGCCACCCGCTGATCCGCTCCACGATCTACCACGCCGCGCCGTTCGGCGCCCGCGCGGAGGCCCACCGCTGGCCGGCCGACGCCCTGCGCGAGGTGCTGGACCGCCGCGC
>NZ_JBHLZP010001192.1:887-1426 GCF_042429965.1 Actinoallomurus acaciae | reverse complement strand
GGCTCGCGCGCACCGGGGTCGCTCCCGGACACGGCGGGTTCCGGTCGCGTCCCGGGCCGCGCGTCGCTCGCCGCCTCCTCCCGTACGGGGGCGGGAGGCCTGGCCGAGCGGGTCCGCGGCACCGCCGTCGCGGCGGTGGTGCGGAAGTCTCCCGGCACGGATCCCGTCGGCATCGACCGCACCGGCGGGGACTCTCCCGGCCCTGGCCCCGCCGAGGGCGACGCCGCCTGCCCGACCGGCACTCCCTCCTCCATACGGCGAGGTGGGGTACCGGGGAGGAGCAGGCCGGTCCGGCGGCTCGCCGGGTCGGCCGGGCGTATCCGGCCCTCCGCGTCGACCGTGACGAACGTCGTGGCGCCGAGCGCGCCGAACGTTGTGAACGGGGCCGGGGACGGCGATGCCTCCGTCAGGGCGGGATCGAGCGCCGGGATCGGCTGTGTGGGCTCCTCCAGCGACGTGTCGAAGACGACCGGGTCGCCGTAGAAGTCCTCATCGTCGTCCAGAGCGGCACCGAGATCACCCTCGGCTCCGTCCCGGCC
>NZ_JBHLZP010001192.1:0-832 GCF_042429965.1 Actinoallomurus acaciae | reverse complement strand
GGTCGCCGTAGAAGTCCTCATCGTCGTCCAGAGCGGCACCGAGATCACCCTCGGCTCCGTCCCGGCCGGAATCCTCGGCATCCACCCGCCGACCGGGAGCGAGTCGTCGCCCGGCGGGTCCCGCGGCCGGGGCCGCGCCGTCACCGGCGGCGGGCCGTACGGGCTCGGCGGGCACGTGTCCAGCGGGCAGGTAGACGTCCTCGGGCGTCTCGGTGAGCCGGTCCGGCGTGGCCTGCGCGGTGAAGACCGCGAACTTGCGCGTTCCGTCCGTCGCGTAGTGCGGCAGTGCGTGGTACGCGTGGACCCTGCCGTCGAGGCGGTCCGCCAGGCTCTGTGCCAGGGCCGCGCACGCCGCGGGGTGCTGCCCGTACGGCACCAGCACGGCGATGTCGCGCACCTCCGGCGGGAGCGACTCGAAGAACGCGGCGAGTTCGGCCACCGCCGGCGGCTGTTCCCCCGGAGCGCCTGCGAGCACGATCGGCCGGGCCGGCTCGACCGGCACGCCGAATCCGAGGTCGACCAGGGGCATCGGCGGGCTTCCCGCCATGCGGACCCAGAAGCCGGCCGGGATCGCGGTGACCGTCGCCGGGGACGCACGGCGGTCCCGTCCGCGCAGGCGGGAGAGCGGTCGTGGCTTCGGCGACCGGAGCTCTCGCGGCAGCGCGGACTGCCAGGCCGGTGCCGGGTAGCGGGGGCCGGTCCACTCGGGATGGGCACCCGGCCCGAAGCCGAGCCAGCCCGCGCCGGGCCCGGCGGAGAACAGCTCACCGCCGCGGAGCGCGATCAGTTCGCCGTCGGGCGCGATGACCCCCATGCCGAGCCGGTCGGCCAG
>NZ_JBHLZP010001191.1:0-832 GCF_042429965.1 Actinoallomurus acaciae | reverse complement strand
CTGGCGGGGCTGGAGGAGCCGACCCGCGCCGCCCCCGCCGACGTGCGCTGCGAGCCCGTCGTCCCCGGTTCGGTCACCGGCCGGGTGGACGGCGACCTCGCCGGGTTCGCCCGCGCCCGGGGCGTGACCGTGAACACGGTCGTGCAGACCGCCTGGGCGCTCCTGCTCGGCCTGCTGACCGGCCGCGACGACGTGGTGTTCGGCGCGACCGTGTCCGGCCGCCCGCCCGAGCTGCCCGGCGTGGAGTCGATGATCGGCCTGTTCATCAACACCGTGCCCGTACGGGTCCGGCTGGATCCGGCCGAGCCGGTCGGCGACCTGCTCGCCCGCGTCCAGGACGAGCAGTCGGCCCTGATGGACCACCAGTACCTCGGGCTGGCCGAGGTCCAGCGGGCCGCCGGGATCGGCGAGCTGTTCGACACCCTGACGGTCTTCGAGAGCTATCCGTCCGAGGAGGACGAGCCGGTGCCCGGCCTGCGGGTGTCGGCGGGCACGGACACCGACGCGACCCACTACCCGCTCGTCCTCGTGGCCGAACCGGGCGAGCGGGTCTCCCTCGAACTGCGCCACCGCGAGGACGTGTTCGACGAGAAGGCGGCGCGGACCCTCCTGGGCCGCCTGACCCGCCTGCTCACCGCGATGGTGGACGCCCCCGACCGGCCCGTCGGCCGGCTCGACCCGCTCGGCCCCGAGGAACGACGCCGCATCCTCACCGGCTGGCGCGGCTCGGCCGAGGGCATCGCCCGCGTCACCTTCCCTGCGCGGTTCGCCGAGGTCGCCGCCGGGTCGCCCGACGCGGTCGCGGTCAGCTGCGAGGGCGCCGGGCTGACCT
>NZ_JBHLZP010001190.1:0-833 GCF_042429965.1 Actinoallomurus acaciae | reverse complement strand
GGATTTACCATAATCCCTTAATTGTACGAATCCTCGAGGCTATTCATCCTGGGGTTCCAGGCCGGAAACCTGGATTTTTCCGTGACCAGTTTTTTACAGGAGTGTCACACAAACGACAGATTGAGTGACACTCACAGAAACAGCGATTTCGACATAGAATTCGTCACATAACCCGTCACTTATTCAATGTCATGCAAAGCTGTCTGTGACTCGCTTTAATGACGGAATTTTCTGGGATTCCAGCTTAGCCCCCCATCCTGCCCTTAAATCAGAGCTCACGCCTGGTTTTGATATACCCAAAGTTTTTATTCTGTTTTTTTGAACAACATCAGCAAATTGTTTCGATTTTAATCAGCCTATCGTCGTCCTATCATTTATCACATCATGGCAACAACGCCATATACAGAACAAAATGACTTAAGGAATATGACCATGAAATCCATCAAAACTTTCGTTGCAGTTACCGCTCTATCCATGATGTCTTTCGGTGCATTTGCTCAGAGCGTCAGCGCTACCGCCTCCACTCTGGATCGTGCTGAAGCAAAAATTGCCGCACAGGCCGCTGAACAAGGTGCGTCATACAAAATCACCAGCGCTCACTTCAATAACCGTGTCCACATGACGGCTGAACTGACCAAATAAGATGGTCGCAGAGGGAGCTGCCGAACAGGTCGCCGGGAGGCGGCCTGTTTCGTCCCTAAGCAGGAAAACCTTCAGGCCCCTTCGTTTTTTTTGCATCTGTCATTTAACATAAAGGCATGATTGTACGCACCGCCAAAACGCGTTCGGTGCGATCACGGCAGCAGACAGGTAAAAATGGCAACAAACCACCC
>NZ_JBHLZP010001189.1:0-845 GCF_042429965.1 Actinoallomurus acaciae | reverse complement strand
GGCCAGCCGGCGCGGCTCGGCCACGATCACCCGCCGCCCGGTCTCGGCAAGGGCCAGCGGGACGACCGTGGTCTTGCCGGTGCCGGGAGGCGCGGCCAGCACGGCGGCACCCGGTGAGTCGAGCGCGTCGCGCAGGCCGGGCAGCGCGGCGGCCACCGGGAGGTCGAAGGAGCGCACGTCATCAGTCTCGCGGAAGGGCGGCGGTGTCCGGACCGCGTCCTGGTCTGCCAGCATCGGGAGATGCTGAGTATCGGAACGATCGTGATGGGTGCCGCGAACGTCCGGCGCGCGGTGGACTTCTGGTGCCGGGCGCTGGACTACGTCCCTCGCGGCGGGTTGGTGGAGGACGACTGGACGGTTCTGGTCCCGGCGGACGGCTCCGGTCCGGGCCTCGCACTCGGGCTCAGCGAGACACCGGTGCAGGAGCACCCGCGCGTCCACCTCGACCTGTACGCGGGCGACGCGGCGGACCAGGCCGCCGAGGTACGGCGACTGATCGCCCTCGGCGCCGAGCGGGTCGACTGGGACCGATACCCGGACGACCCCGACTTCATCGTGCTGGCCGACACCGAGGGCAACCGCTTCTGCGTCATCGACACGAGCCGTTAGCCGTCACCGCCCTGACCGCGGATCCCGCGTAGAGCCGCGCCGGGGCCGTCGTGCTGGAGGCGACGAGCGTCGGAAGCCGCCAGAATCGCCCACGCGGCCGAGGGCGCCGCGACGGCGCGGCCTGCCGACCGCCGGGAGCGACCAGCGCCAGATCGCCGAGGCGGGGCCGACGGCCCGGGTGTGGTCCTCGCCAGGTTCGGGAGTGCCCGGCAGGTCGGGACCCGCGCGCTCGTGGC
>NZ_JBHLZP010001188.1:0-847 GCF_042429965.1 Actinoallomurus acaciae | reverse complement strand
CAGGCTCAAGCCCAGGCCCAGGCCCAGGCCGCAGCACAGGCAAGCGCCCAGGCTCAAGCCGCAGCACAGGCATCAGCGATGGCTCAGGCTCAAGCTCAGGCACAAGCCGCAGCACAGGCTCAGGCACAAGCCCAGGCACAAGCTCAGGCACAGGCTCTAGGATACGGAGGTGGGTACGGACCCCTTTACGGTGGCGGTTCAGCATCAGCACAAGCTCAAGCAGAAGCCCAGGCTTTGGCTAACGGAGGAGGCTGGAGCCCATACGGTCCCGCTTATGGTGGAGGTTCAGCATCCGCTCAAGCTCAAGCAGAAGCACAGGCTCTCGCTAACGGAGGCGGGTGGAGCCCGTACGGAGGCGGTTACGGGGGCGGTTCAGCTCTGGCTCAAGCTCAAGCGGAAGCCCAAGCTCTAGCCAACGGTGGCGGATACAGCCCTTACGGCCCTCTGCTAGGAGGAGCTGGCGGTTCAGCTTTGGCACAAGCACAAGCAGAGGCTCAGGCTCTGGCTAACGGTGGCGGATGGAGCCCTTACGGAGGAGGTTACGGGGGCGGTTCAGCTCTAGCGCAAGCCCAAGCAGAGGCTCAGGCTCTAGCTAATGGCGGAGGGTACAGTCCTTATGGTCCTTACGGGGGAGGCTCAGCTTCGGCACAAGCTCAGGCTGAAGCCCAGGCTTTGGCCAATGGTGGAGCTTTGGGAGGTGGGTTCAGCCCCTACGGGGGTCTGGGTGGCCTGGGAGGATCTGCCTCCGCTAATGCCCAAGCGTCAGCTCTTGCTCAAACCAAGTAAGTGATAAGTGATCCATAAATTTTGTCAATGTTTTGTGTTTTATGTGCAATAAACATTTCCG
>NZ_JBHLZP010001187.1:0-851 GCF_042429965.1 Actinoallomurus acaciae | reverse complement strand
GCCCGGCGGGCACGCCGTACGCGGCCGCCATCCGCCACGGCTCGCGGATCGCCGCCGCGCCACCCGGCAGCGGCACCGGCAGCAGGTGCCCGGCCCGCTCGAACCCGGTGAGGTCGGCGACGAGGAACTCCCCGCCCCACAGCGTGCCGTCCGTGCCGTACCCGGTGCCGTCGAACGCCACGCCGATCACCGGGCCGGCCGACCCGTTGTCCGCCAGGCACGCGGCGATGTGCGCGTGGTGGTGCTGCACGCCGACCAGCGGCAGGCCGCGTTCGAGCGCGTACTTCGTGGACAGGTACTCCGGGTGCAGGTCGTGCGCCACGACCGACGGCGTGATCGCGAAGAGCCGGCGGAAGTGCGCGACGCCCTCCTCGTACGCGCGCAGGGTCTCGTAGTTCTCCAGGTCGCCGATGTGGTGGGAGACGAACGCGCGGCCGTCGCGGGCCAGGCAGAAGGTGTTCTTCACCTGCGCGCCGCAGGCGAGCACGGCGGGGCCGCCGGGCGGCAGGGGCACCGGGGCGGGCGCGTACCCGCGGGAGCGCCGTACGGGTAGCTCCCGGTCGCGAAAGACCCGCGTCACCGAGTCGTCGGTGCGCACGTGGATCGGCCGGTCGTGGGTCAGGAAGGCGCCGGCGATCGCGCCGAGCCGCGCGAAGGCGTCCTCGTCGCGGTGGGCGATCGGCTCGTCGGAGATGTTCCCGCTGGTCAGCACGAGCGGCTCGCCGGCGAGCAGGTGGTGCAGGGGCGTGTAGGGCAGCATGACGCCGATGGACCGGTTGCCCGGCGCGACCGACCCGGCCAGCGGGGCGCCCGCCCGCCGGCGCAGGAGCACGATCGGGCGCCGCGCGCTC
>NZ_JBHLZP010001186.1:0-855 GCF_042429965.1 Actinoallomurus acaciae | reverse complement strand
CGCCGCCGGGCCGGCGGGTGACGTTCGCCGCCGATTCGCGGCTGATCCACGCCGACCGGGCCGCGGCAGTGGTGATCAAGGACGCGGGCGACGATCCTGACGTGACGCACGGTGCCCGGCCGACCGCGCCCGCCCTCCGGCGGGACGAGCCGGGCATCGAGCCGGACGGCGGCATCGGGGCCGGCGTCGTCACCAAGCCCGGCCTCGGCCCGGAGCCCGGTGGCGCGGTGGTCGACCCGGTGCCGCACAAGATGATCGAACAGGCGGTGGGGGAGTCTGTGGACCTGAAGATGCGAGGGGTACGCGTCGTCATCTCCGTGCCCGACGGGGAGAAGACGGCGCGCAGGACGACGAACGAACGGCTCGGCGTCCTCGGCGGGATCTCGATCCTCGGCACGACCGGGATCGTGCGCCCGTTCTCGACGGCGTCGTGGCGGGCGAGCGTCGAGCGGGCGGTCGCGGTGATGGCCGCGCAGGGGGAGCGCACGCTCGTGCTGTGCGCGGGAGGCCGCACCGGAGAGGGCGCGATGCGGCTGCTGCCGCAGTTGCCCGGCGTGTGCTTCGTGGAGGCCGGCGACTGCACCGGCGCCGCGCTCCGCAGGGCCGTGGAGCACGGCGTCACGCAGGTGGTGTTCGTCGGGATGGCCGGCAAGCTGGCCAGGCTCGCCTCCGGCGTGCTGATGTCGCACTACACGCGCTCGAAGGCCGACACCGAGCTGCTCGCCGAGATCACGCGCGTCATGGGCGGCTCGGACGAGCTGGCCGCGCGGGTCGCGGAGGCCGGCACGGCGCGGCACGCGTACGAGCTGTGGGAGGGCGAGGGACTGCTGGGCCGCGCCGGGCGCGAGCTGTGCC
>NZ_JBHLZP010001185.1:0-861 GCF_042429965.1 Actinoallomurus acaciae | reverse complement strand
GGCCGGGCAGCGCGGCGGTGACCGCGGCCTACGCTCCCGCCGTGCCCGCGCCCCGCGACAGCCTGCCCGCCGCTCCGGAGTCGGCGGACGAGGTGTTCGCCCGCGCCGTCCGTCACCAGGACGAACACGTCATCAAGCTCGCCGACACCTGCCTCGACGTCCACCAGCGCACGGGCCATTCCGACGCGCTCGCCGCGGTCGTCCGCGCGACCGAGCTGATCAGCGAACCCTGACGCGCTGCTCCGAGTGCCGGCGGGGTCCCGCGGCGCCCGGCTTCACTTGCCGCAGTGGCTCCAGCCGCTGGTCCACTTGGCGCTCTTCGACGCGCCGCCCCACATCACGCACTTGCCTCGCGCCGGCAGGCGGATCGGGCCCGCGTAGAACGGGAAGGCACCCGACCGGCTCTCCCGGTCTCCGCCCTTGACCACGAGCGATGCGGTCAAGAAGACCTTGCCCGACGAGCGCGACACCATGGTGACCACGCAGTTGGTGCCGGCCTTCGCGTCGTAGAGCAGGTAGGTCCGCGCCTCTCCCAGCGCGTGTGTGTCGATGACGCGGTAGCCGCTGCCGCACAGGCGCTGGGGCTTGTACGGGTTGGCGCGGACGGTCTTCTTGGGGGTCGGGCGCCGGGAGGGCGTACGGGACGGAGTATGGCTCCGCTTCGGGCGGTGGGAGCTCTGCGGAGTCGGCGGCGGCGGGGCGGCGGCCGGGTTCTGGGGGTCGCCGCCCGAGTCGTTCGTGGCGGCCAGCGCTCCGATGCCGGCACCCACGACGACGAGCCCGGCCACCACCGCGCCGATGATCAGGCCGGTACGGCTCTTGCGCCGGGGTGGCCCGTCCGGGCCGGACGGGCCCGCGCCC
>NZ_JBHLZP010001184.1:0-865 GCF_042429965.1 Actinoallomurus acaciae | reverse complement strand
GAGCGGCCCGGTGAGGGACACGGCGAGCACGGCCGTCGCGACGATCGCCCAGATCCGGCCGGGCCGGGCCGCCGACCGTTCCAGGACGGCCACGACGGCCCAGCCCGCGAGCCCGGCCAGCACGCTCGCCACCACGACCGGTGCCGGGCCGACCGTCTGGGTGCCCTCGCCCATCCGTACGATCAGCGTGGTTCCGGCCACCGGCACCGCCAGGGCCCACACGGTCAGGGCCGCCACGGGTGCGCCGGCCACGGTGAGAAGAAGCCTTCTGATGGAGGTGTTCACGCCGGTCAGCCTGGCCCGGCGCTCCGGCCCGACGCATCGGGCGGGTGGTCGCCTCCGGTCCTGCCCCCGGGGGAGCCGGGTCCGACTTTGGTAGGTGACGGCCCGGCCGTCGCGGAGGCTAGCTTGAGGCCTGTGTGTGAGACCCGACCTCCCCGTCCGGCCGCCGTGGCGAGCATCGTCCTCGTCATCGGCGTGCTCACCGCCGCGTCCTTGTGGGGGCAGGTGGACAGGTCCACGGTGGTCCTGGACATCGCGGTCGCCGCGGTGAGCGTGCCGGTGGCGCTGGCCCAGCTGTGGTGGCCGGCCTCCGGGGCGATCGCCGCCACCGTCCTGGCCGCGGTCTCCCCGGTCGCCACGCCGGCGGCGACGATGGGGGCGCTGCAGGTGGCCCAGCGCCGCCGGTTCCCCGTCGCGGTGGGCGTGGCGGCGGCGGGCATCGCCGCCCACCTCGTCCAGGGCCTGTGGCGGCCCAACTCCGGTATCTCGCTCGGCTGGTGGCTGCTGCTGGTCTGCGTCGCCTACGGCGCGTTGCTCGGCTGGGGAGCGCTGGCCCGTTCCCGCCGCGCGTTGGTCATCTCGC
>NZ_JBHLZP010001183.1:0-867 GCF_042429965.1 Actinoallomurus acaciae | reverse complement strand
GGGCCGCCGTCGCGTTCGCCGAGGCCGCCATCGCGGCGGGCCGGCCCGGCTCGGCGGTGGCGCGAGTGGTCGCCCTGGCGGACGAGCACCCGCTGGACGAGGAGCTCCAGGCGAGCCTGATCGAGTTGTTGTCGATCGCCGGACGGCCGGCCGACGCCCTCCGGCGCTACCAGCGGGTACGCGAGCGGATCATCGACGAGATGGGCGTCGAGCCCGGTGCCCGCGTCCAGCGCGCGTACCTCACCGTGCTCGCCCGAGACCGCGACCACGGACCGGAACCGCTCGTGGAGGCCGCGCTGCCGCCGCCCGCCCAGCTGCCGCCCGCGATCGCCGACTTCATCGGCCGGGAGGCGCACGTCCTTCTGCTGGTCCGGGCGATCAGGCAGGCCGCGACGCCGGTGGTGATCTCCGGGATGGGCGGTGTCGGCAAGACGGCGCTCGCCGTACACGTCGGGCATCGCGAGGCGGCCCGGTTCCCCGACGGGCAGCTGTACGCCGACCTGGGCGCCGAGCTCGCCGAACCGGTGAGCCCGGCCCGGGTGCTCGGCGGGTTCCTCACGGCGCTCGGCATCGCCGGGCACGCGGTCCCGGAGTCGCTGGAGGAGCGCAGCGCGCTGTTCCGGAGCCTGCTCGCCGGACGACGAATCCTCGTCGTGCTCGACAACGCGGCGGACGAGCGCCAGGTGCGCCCGTTGCTGCCCGGATCGCCGGGCTCGGCGGCGATCGTGACCAGCCGGGCCCGGCTGACCGGGCTGGAGTCGGCCCGGCGGGTCGAGCTGGAGGTGTTCGGCCCCCGCGAGGCGACCGCGCTGCTGGCCCGGATCGCCGGGCAGGACCGCGTCGAGGCGTGCCGTGGACTCGCGCTTC
>NZ_JBHLZP010001182.1:0-867 GCF_042429965.1 Actinoallomurus acaciae | reverse complement strand
GACCCGCGTGCACCGCACCGCCGACGAGCCGGTCGTGCAGGTGGCGGAGGCGGACCGGTTCCTGGACACGCTGCGCGCGCACGACGTCGAGCCGGACGCGCGGGTCCGCATGCGGCGGATCGCCGAGGCCGCGGCCGAGCTCGCCGCCTCGGCGGGCGGCGTGCCCGACGAGACCGTCCTCCCCGAGGTCGTGAACCTCGTGGAGGAGCCGGTCGCCCTCCTCGGCTCCTTCGACGAGCGCTATCTCGACCTGCCCGCCGAGGTGCTCACCACGGTCATGCGCAAGCACCAGCGCTACCTGCCCGTGAGCGCCGCCGGCCGCCTCCTGCCGCACTTCGTCACGGTCGCGAACGGCGCCTGCGACCTCGGCGTCGTCCGCGCCGGCAACGAGGCGGTCCTGCGGGCGCGGTTCGAGGACGCGGCGTTCTTCTTCGCGGCCGACCTGCGTACGCCGCCGGAGGAGATGACGGCCGGCCTGGCCGCGCTGACCTTCGAAGAGCGCCTCGGGTCGATGGCCGACCGCGCCGGCCGCATCCGCTCGATCGCGCTGACCCTCGCCGACCGCGCCGGCCTGAGCGACCAGGAGCGGGCGACGCTCGAACGCGCGGCGCGCCTCGCCAAGTTCGACCTCGCCTCGCACATGGTGATCGAGCTGTCCAGCCTCGCCGGGACGATGGCGGGGGAGTACGCCCGCCGCGCCGGTGAGCCGGAACCCGTCGCCGAGGTGCTCATGGAGATGGAGCTGCCCCGCTCGTCCGGCGACGCGCTCCCCGTCTCGCTCGGCGGCGCGCTGCTCGCCCACGCCGCCCGCCTCGACCTGCACGCCGCGCTGTTCGGCGTCGGCGCCGCGCCGACCGGCAGCTCCGA
>NZ_JBHLZP010001181.1:0-870 GCF_042429965.1 Actinoallomurus acaciae | reverse complement strand
CCTGCTCCAGGCCTACCCGGACCTGAAGGGCATCATCGCGCCCACCACGGTCGGCATCGCCGCCGCAGCCCGCTACATCGACAGTTCCAAGTACAAGGGCAAGGTCGCCGTCTCCGGTCTCGGTACGCCGAACCAGATGCGTAAATTCGTCAAGGACGGCACTGTCAAGAAGTTCGAGCTGTGGGACCCGGCCAACCTGGGCTACCTCGCCTCGTACGCCGCGGCCGCTCTCGTTTCTGGTCAGATCACCGGTGCCCAGGGTGAGACGTTCAAGGCAGGCAAGCTCGGTCCGCGCACGATCGGCAAGGACGGCGAGGTCATCCTCGGCCCCCCGACCGTCTTCGACAGCGGCAACATCGACAACTACCACTTCTAGGACGCTCGGCGCGGGGCCGCCGGGCGCGGCCCCGCGCCGTCGCGGGAGGAGCCTCCATGGAGCGCGTGTGTTTCCTGCTGCGGGTCCGTAAGGACCGGCTGGAGGAGTACCGCGAACGACACAAGGCGGTCTGGGCGGACATGCTGACCGCCCTTCGCGCGGCGGGCTGGCGGAACTACAGCCTCTTCGTGCGCGACGACGGGCTGCTCGTCGGCTACCTGGAGACCGACGACTTCGAGGCCGCACGCGCGGCCATGGAGGGTACCGAGGTGAACGCCCGCTGGCAGGCGGACATGGCGCCGTTCTTCGAGGAACTCGAAGGGCGCCCCGATGAGGGCCTGCTGCGGCTGGGCGAAGTGTTCCATCTCGACTGACGGATCGGGGACCACGAACGATGACAACGGACATAGCCCAGGTCAAGGCGGCGCTGCGGACGCAGCGGATTGAGACGCCGTCGTGGGCGTATGGAAATTCGGGTACGCGTTTTAAGGTGT
>NZ_JBHLZP010001180.1:0-871 GCF_042429965.1 Actinoallomurus acaciae | reverse complement strand
CTGGCCGGGGGCGCCCTGTTGCCGCCGCTCGTGGCGGTCGTCGCCGGACGCGCCGCGCTCACGCTCAGCCAGGGGACGGTGTGCGGGTGGGCCGCCGCGCGACGCAAACGCGCGCTGCGCGGACGGCTCCTGGAACGCGGCGCCGACGTCACGCTGCTCGGCCGCGGCCTGGACGCCCTGGACCCGTACTACGCCGGCTACCTGCCTCAGCGGTACGCCGCGGCGGTGGTTCCCCTCGCCGTGCTCGTACGGCTGGCGGTCGCGGACCTGACGTCGGCGCTGATCGTCGCGGTGACGCTGCCGCTGATCCCGGTGTTCGGGGCGCTCGTCGGCCGGCACACGCGGCAGGCGACCGAACGGCAGTGGGGCCTGCTGAACCGGCTCGGCGGGCACTTCCTCGACGTGGTGACCGGGCTGGCGACCCTGCGCGCGTACGGCAGGGACCGGGCGCAGGCCGAAGTGGTACGCACGATGGCCGACGGGCACCGGCGGGCGACCCTGCGGACGCTGCGGATCGCGTTCCTGTCCTCGTTCGTGCTGGAGATCGTCGCCACGCTGTCGGTCGCGCTCGTCGCGGTGCCGGCCGGGCTGCGTCTCCTCGACGGTTCGCTGGACCTGCGAACGGCGCTGCTCGTGCTGCTGCTCGCGCCCGAGGCCTACCTGCCGCTGCGGTCGCTCGGCACGCGCTTCCACGCGGCCGCCGAGGGACGCGCGGTGCTCGGCCAGGTGGACGCGGTGCTCGCCGAGGAAGGGCCGGCGCCCGGTGCGGTACGCGTCCGGCCGGGCCGGATCGCGGTGGAGGACCTCGTCGTGCGCTACGCGGATGACCGCGCGCCGGCGCTGGAGGGGTTCTCGCTGACCGTGGAGCCGG
>NZ_JBHLZP010001179.1:0-874 GCF_042429965.1 Actinoallomurus acaciae | reverse complement strand
AACAGCATCAGTTGATAAATGCAAGTTCATTGGTACTTGTCTAGAGTCTTTTTTAAAGTTATTAAAAGCATCGGTTATTTCTTTTTTTGATGCTGCAACTTCTTTTTCCATATCATCACCATGACCATGCCATGTATGAGTTCTTGTAAAAGGGAGAGATGCCGCCATATCTGGCGTAGATAGCAAATGACCAATACCAACAGTAATATTACCTTCGCTATCCTTATACA
Organism: Actinoallomurus acaciae; assembly: GCF_042429965.1. Lineage (NCBI taxonomy): Bacteria > Bacillati > Actinomycetota > Actinomycetes > Streptosporangiales > Thermomonosporaceae > Actinoallomurus > Actinoallomurus acaciae. Next base: position 644 of record NZ_JBHLZP010001179.1, on the reverse strand, counting down.
TGGTGTTTTTGAACCCCTCATGGGCTTTTAAATTATTAACACACATGCTCATATAGTAGCCATTATAGTTTCTGGTAGATGGTATACTAATATGTGTCTTATCAGAAATACCTTCATGGCGATTTCCCCCATTACCACCAGAATGAGCACCATAACCGCTATGGCTGTCCCCATCATAACTATGAATTGTTCCATAGGGAGTATTGTGATCATGCCACCCCGGACCTTGATTAGAATTTTCAATACCACTCATCTTAATTTCCTCTTTGACATTTAAAACAACGACCAACACAACTGTATATATAACCACTGGTTTTATATACAGTTTAAAATTACGCCGCTGCATTTTCCCTGTCAACCCTGTGGATTTCCATTTTTGTGAAAACGATCAAAAAAACAGCCACCCACACCACGTGCTATTTCCACCCGATGCCACAAAAACCAGCACAAACATTACCGTTCTCCGGCCTCAGTATGTTTTACTGAAACCATGATATGAGACACCAATGGGACACTGTCACTTCATGGCATGGCACACACTCCAGGACGCACTGAAAATGACGGGCAGATCGCGTTCACAGTTTTACCGTGATATGCGTGCAGGCCTTGTCAGTTACCGTACCAGTCAGGACGGACGACGGGAG
>NZ_JBHLZP010001178.1:0-875 GCF_042429965.1 Actinoallomurus acaciae | reverse complement strand
CCGCGGCCTCGACCGGGTCGTCGTCATCAACGTGGCGTCCACCGAGCCGCCGGCCGGCGAGCACCGCGCGCACGTGTCCCTGGTCGCCCTCCTCGCCGCCCTCGCGTCCGGGACCGACGTGCTTCCGGCGAGTTCCCTGTACGCCTACGCGGCGCTGACCGCCGGCTGCCCGTACGTGGACTTCACCCCCTCGACGGGCGCCCGCCTGCCCGCCCTCGACCGGCTCGCCCGCCGGCGCGGAGTGCCGTACGCCGGCCGGTACGGCAAGACCGGAGAGACGCTGCTGAAGTCGGTGCTGGCGCCGATGTTCGCCCAGCGGGCCCTGCGCGTACGTGCGTGGTCGGGCACGAACCTGCTGGGCGGCGGCGACGGCGCCACCCTGGCCGACCCGGCCGCGGCGGCCGCCAAGAACGCCTCCAAGAGCCTCGTCGTCGGGGAGACCCTCGGCTATCCGGTCGACGGGCAGGTGCACATCGACTACGTCGCCGATCTCGGCGACTGGAAGACCGCGTGGGACCACGTCGTCTTCGACGGCTTCCTCGGCGCGCGCATGAGCCTGCAGTTCACCTGGCAGGGCTGCGACTCGGCGCTGGCCGCCCCGCTGATCCTCGACCTCGCCCGGCTGATGGCGCTGGCCCACGCGTCGGGGCGGACGGGACCGGTGCACGAACTCGCCTTCTTCTTCAAGGACCCCGTCGGCGCCGACGGCACGACCGGAGGGCCCGGCGTGGACCACGCGCTCGCCGCGCAGTACGAGACGCTCCGCTCCTGGGCGGCGTCCCGATGAGCGACGCCGACGGACCGCTGCCCTCGCCGCGCGCGGTGGTGGAGCTCGTCCGCGCACCGGCGGCCCTGACCGTTCCCGGCGACGCGCT
>NZ_JBHLZP010001177.1:0-876 GCF_042429965.1 Actinoallomurus acaciae | reverse complement strand
GCTCCCTCGTGCGCTCTCCTGTTCCGACCCTGCCGCTTACCGGATACCTGTCCGCCTTTCTCCCTTCGGGAAGCGTGGCGCTTTCTCATAGCTCACGCTGTTGGTATCTCAGTTCGGTGTAGGTCGTTCGCTCCAAGCTGGGCTGTGTGCACGAACCCCCCGTTCAGCCCGACCGCTGCGCCTTATCCGGTAACTATCGTCTCGAGTCCAACCCGGTAAGACACGACTTAACGCCACTGGCAGCAGCCACTGGTAGAGGATGTACAAGAAATTGCTGATACGTAGTTCTTGAAGTGAAGGACCGACTGCGGCTACACTGAAAGGACAGATTTGGTGGCAGCGGTCTTGTACACCCTGTTACCTCGGGTTAGAAAGCCTGAGAAACTTCTAACCTTCGAAAGAACCCACGCCTGAGAACGTGGGTTTTTTCGTTTACAGGCAGCAGATTACGCGTAGAAAAAAAGGATCTCAAGAAGATCCTTTAATCTTTTTACCTAATTTCGATTCCAGTAGCTGCTGAGCTAGAAGATGGCGCAACAGTCCCTCCTTGAACATCCCTGATATAATTTGCCTGACAGCCGGGCAATATTAAAATTAGCGCACAAAAAACCAAACCACGCATAGAATTGTATTTTATCTCCTCATAACAATGATCATATCAATTGATAACAAACCATTTAACTTTATTTTCTCAGGAAATAAAAGTGACGGATCGTTATCAACAATACTTTGTATTTCTCTATACAGTTTTTTACAGTCTAATGATGAGTTTTCCGCCAATGAGTTTAACAAAACAACATCTGGAGGCTCAATATCTTTAACACCTGTATTTCCTGTTGTTATCGATAATTTACAAACTCCCTTCCCATTAAAGTT
>NZ_JBHLZP010001176.1:0-882 GCF_042429965.1 Actinoallomurus acaciae | reverse complement strand
GCCCGGCATCGCCTACGACCTGCGGCCGGGCAAGCCGGACCTGGCCGCGTTCCCCCGCGACCGCTGGGCCGCGACCCTGCGCGACGTCCTGCGCGAGCTGCCGCACTCGGCCCTGAACTATCCGGATCCGTCGGGTGTGCCGGAGCTGCGTGCCGAGCTGGCCGGGCACCTGGCACGCGTGCGCGCCGCCGTGGCCGACCCGGCGGCGCTCGTCGTGACCGCGGGCGTGGCCCAGATGCTGGCGATCGTCCCGCGTGTCCTGATCGAGGAGGGGCACCGGCTGCTCGCGGTGGAGAACCCGCTGGGCCACCACCAGATCCCGATGATCCGCGCCACGGGTGTCGAGCTGGCCGGCGTGCCCGTGGACGAGGAGGGCATCGACGTCGACGCGCTGGCCCGTACGCGGGCGCGGGCGGTGCTGGTCACGCCGGCCCACCAGTTCCCCACCGGGGTCGTGCTCTCCCCGCGGCGCCGCGCGGCGCTGATCGACTGGGCGCGCGACGTCGACGCGCTGATCATCGAGGACGACTACGACGGGGAGTTCCGCTACGACCGCGACCCCGTCGGCTGCCTGCAGGGGCTCGCGCCGGAACGGGTGCTGCTGGCCGGTTCGGTGAGCAAGGCGCTGTCGCCCGCGCTCCGCCTCGGCTGGGCGGTGGCGCCCCCGTGGCTGGCGGTACGCCTGCGCGCGGCGCGCGGCCTGCACGACCTCGGCTCGCCAGTGCTCGACCAGCACGTCCTCGCGCGCCTGATCGCCGGCGGCGAGTACTCCCGGCACCTGCGGCAGATGCGCCGGACGTACCGGGACCGGCGGGACGCGTTCGTGGCGGCGCTGGCCGAACGCCTGCCGGAGGTACGGGTGCACGGTGTCTCCGCCGGCCT
>NZ_JBHLZP010001175.1:0-884 GCF_042429965.1 Actinoallomurus acaciae | reverse complement strand
CGGCGCGCCGCCGCTGCTGTGGCTGTCGCACCGCCTCGGCACGCCGCTGGAACACCGGAGCGAGACCGAGCAGGAGCACGCGGCGCGGGCGTCCGGCGTGGCGGCCGACCTCGTGTCCGGGCTGCGCGTGCTGAAGGGCCTCGGCGCCGAGGACAACGCGCTGCGCCGCTACCGGCGCACCAGCCGCGAGTCGTTGCGCGCCACCGTACGCGCCGCGCGCGCCGAGGCCGCCTACCACGGCATCATGATCGCGCTGAACGGCGCGTTCCTCGCGCTCATCGCCCTGGTCGGCGGACGGCTCGCCGCGGGCGGTCACATCACCATCGGCCAGCTCGTCTCCACGGCCGGGCTCGCGCAGTACCTGCTCACGCCGCTCGGCACCTTCTCCTGGGTGAACGGCGAGTTCGCCCAGGGCCGCGCGTCGGCCGGGCGGATCGCGACGGTACTGTCCAGCGCCCCGGCCGTGACGCCCGGACCGCTCGCGGTGCCCGATCCGACCACCGGGAAGATCGCCGTACGCGGCCTGTACGGCACGGGCCTGCGCGGTGTCGACCTGGACGTCGCACCCGGGGAGCTCGTGGGGATCGTGGCCACCGACCCGGCCGCCGCGACCGCGCTCCTGGCCTGCCTCGGCCGCGCCACCGACCCCGAGGAGGGCACGGTGGAGCTGGACGGGGTGCCACTCACCGGCCTCGACCCGGGCGAGCTGCGCGCGGCGATCGTCGTCGCCGGGCACGACGCGCGTCTGTTCGACGGCACGGTGAGCGACAACATCGGCCCGGCCTCGGACGCGGTGCTGGCCGCGGCCGGGGCCGAAGAGGTCGTGGCGTCGCTGCCGGGCGGGCTGGAGACCGTACTGGACGAACGCGGCCGGTCCCTGTCCG
>NZ_JBHLZP010001174.1:1056-1851 GCF_042429965.1 Actinoallomurus acaciae | reverse complement strand
GGCCGCCGACCTCGACCTGGGCGACCTGCTGGAGGAGCTCGACGACCACCTGTCCGGCCTGGATCGGCGGCGCCGCGACGAGATGTCCGGCGTCGGCACCGACGCCGTCACCACATTGCGCCGCCTGCTGGTCCAGGCGGCGGGCGCCCGCCACGCCGTCCGCTCGCTCGTCGCCGACGCCGAGCGGCTGGCCGCCGTCGACCACCGATCCCCGTCCGACACCTGAGCGGGCCGGGCACTCCGCGGTGCCGTCCGCCAGGCCCGATCGTGAACCTGCCCCGCGCCGTGTTGTAGTGGACGGGACGCCACCTGTCGACGGGGGAGCACAGGTGTCGTGGCTGCGGAGGATGTTCGCCGAGTCCGAGGGACGCGCCGCGCCCTTCTACGGCCTGGCGACCGCGATCGGCGTCACGACGCCCCTGGCGATCGGCGCGCTGGCCGGGCACGCCGCGGACAGTGTGCCGGCCGGTCTGGGCGCCTTCTACGTCGCCTTCGCCGGGCCGCGCGGACCGTACGGGGCGCGGGCCCGCTCGATGCTGGTGGCGGTCGCCGTCGTGACGGTGTTCACCTGGTTCGGCGGCCTGCTGGCGGGCCGTCCGGTGCTCGCGACGCTGCTCGTCCCGTTCGTCGCGGCGGCCGGCGCGGCACTGCCGTGGCCCGGTCCGACGGCGGCCCTGTGCACGCTCATCGCCGCGGTACGGCCGCCGACCAGCCCGGTGTTCGTCAACGGCGTGCTGGAGGCGGCCGGTGGGCTGTGGGTCTCCGTGCTCCTGCTGGCGCCGTGGATCATCGACC
>NZ_JBHLZP010001174.1:0-885 GCF_042429965.1 Actinoallomurus acaciae | reverse complement strand
CACCGAGACGCTCGACCGGGTCATGGGTGAGATCGTCGCGTCGCGTTCGCTGCTCGCCGCGCTGGACCGGGACGTCCCGCCGCCGGACGACTGGCACGGGGAGCGGCGTGTCGTCATGGCCGCACTCGGCGGGTGGCTGCGCGGGCTCGGCGGGGCGGTCGGGGCGGGCCGTACGCCCCCGCCCGGGCCGGCCGCGGAGCTGGACCGCTTCGTGCGCGCCTGTGAGCAGGTGCGACGGGAGCGGGTCGAGTCCCGGCACGACATCATCGGGGCCGCGCTCGTGCTCCAGGTTCGCCGGAGCGTCGAACGGATCGCCGACGCGGTCGAGGACGCGGCCGGGATCGCGGTGCGTGGCCTGAAGGCCGGTTTCGATTTGCCGTTCCCCGGAGGGCGGCCGTGGCACGTCCAGGTCACGACCGGCTCGCCCGGCCTCCGCCACGCCGCGCGGGTCGGCGTGGCGATCGTCGTCGCGATGGCGCTCCAGAGCGGCCTTCGCCAGCCGTACGGCTACTGGCTGCCGATCACGGTCATGTTCTGTCTGCGCGACTCCTACGGCGGCACCGTCGAGCGGGTCGTCAAGCGGGTCGGCGGGGCGACCGTCGGCGCGACGGGCGCCGCCGTGGCCCTGGCGATCGCGCCGGGCGAGGCGACCCTCATGGTCCTCGTCTTCGCCGGTGCGGCGATCGGCTTCGCGCTCCAGCCGGTCAACCACGCGTGGTGGATCACGTTCGCCACGCCGCTGACGATGCTGCTCATCGACTTCACCCGCCCGTTGACGTGGCAGGCGGCCGGCTGGCGCATCGCCCTCACCCTGGCCGGGGCGGTGCTCGCGCTGGCGGCCGCGCGTGCGCTCTGGCCGACCGGGGCGCTGCGGACGGTGCCCGA
>NZ_JBHLZP010001173.1:0-886 GCF_042429965.1 Actinoallomurus acaciae | reverse complement strand
CGCCGCCGACCGCTCCATGCCCGAGAGCGAACGCGCCCGCGCGGTGCGCCTGATCGGTGACGTGCCATCGACCTCGGCCGGGGAGCTGCGCGGCTACCTGCGCGCGAGGGAACCGCTGGTCCGGCGGGCGGCGCTGGCCGCCGCCGCCTGGACCGCGAGCCCGGGATCCGTGCTCGGCGACCTGCTGGAACACGCGACCGGCGATGACGCGCACGTCGCCGTCTACGCCGCCGCGCGGGCGGCGCGGTTCACCCCTCCGAGCGCGCTGCCGGCGGCGCTCACACCCGTCCTCGCCGGGGGAAAGATCACCGCCCGTAAGGAGGCGGTACGGCTGATCGCCCGCCATCGGGCACCCGGCGCCGAAGGCATCCTCGCGCAGGCCTGGGATCGGGAGGGACAGCACCGCGACGTCCGTACCGCGATCGTCTCGGCCGCCCGGCAGCTCCTCGACCTGCCGGTGAGCGAGCGCATCCTGACCGAGGCGGTCGAGGGTTCCCGGGACCTGGCCCGGCAGGTCCTCGGGGCCGCGCCGCTCACCGTCGAGCCGCGCCACCGCGCCCGGTACGCGGGTCTGGTCGTGAACGCCGCGCGCTCCGCCGACCCCACGGTACGGGGCGAGGCGCTCGGCTGGCTGCCCTCCTGGGCCTCCTGGTCACCGGAGGCGACCGGCACCCTCGCCGCCCGGTTCCAGGACCTCTCCGAGACCACCACCTGGCGGATCGCCCTCGACGGGCTCGTCGCCTGCGCGCTGAGCGATGACGCCGGTACGGAACTGCGGGACGCCATCGCGGCACTCGCCACCGCCGACGAAACCGCCGACGCCGAACCGGAACGCGACCTGCCCGCCGGGCAGCCCCTCGACGCCGCCGTCTCCGCGCTCTCCGCC
>NZ_JBHLZP010001172.1:0-889 GCF_042429965.1 Actinoallomurus acaciae | reverse complement strand
TGGGCGGCGGGGCGCCGAACTCCGGCGGGCGCGCGTGGCGCGAGCGGGACGGACCGCTGTTCACGAGCCGCTCCAGCTCGTCGCGGGCCTCGTCCGCGTCGGCGCGGGCCGCGTCGCGCTCGGCGATCATCTTGGCCAGGGCGCCGCGGAGCTGGTCGACCATCTCGGAGTGCTCGCGGGACTTGAGCTGCTGCTCGACGAGCCGGGACTGGTGCCGTTCGAGCTCGCCGCGGCTCTCCTCCAGCTCGGCGGCGATCCGCTCGGCCTCGGCCAGGCGCGGTTTCGCGGCCTCCAGCTCCCGGCGGCACGACGTGAGGTCGGCGGCCAGCGAGTCGCGCTCGGCGACGATCTCGTCGCGTTCGAGGCTCATCTCCTCCGCGTGGGAGCGGGCCTCCAGCGCTTGACGGTCGGCCTCGGCGCAGGCCTGTTCCGCGGCGGCGCGGCTCTTGTGCGCGGCCTCGGCGGCGGCGCGCATCTCGTCCAGCTCGGCCTCGACCGCACTCAGCCGGGTACGCGCCTCCTCCAGCTCCACCGACCGTCTCTGGGCCTCTTTGGCGCCGGCCAGCTCCTCCCGCTGACCGGCGAGCTCCTCCCGTGCCAGGTCCAGGGCGGACATGAGGTCGGCCGCCCGCCGCGAGAGCTGGTCACGCTCCTCGCGCACGGCGGTGATCGCGGTGTTGGCGGCCTCGGCGGTACGGGTCGCCTCGTTGCCCATCTCGCGGGCCGTGTCGCGTTCGGCGCGCGCGGACTCCAGCTGGGCGGTCAGCTCGGCCACCCGCGCCTCGGCCCGCCGTACCTCGTCGTGTGCGGCGCCGAGCTGGGCGAGCCCCTCCTGGGCCTCCAGCCGCGCCGCCTCACGCTCGCGGTGGGCATCGGCCAGGGCGTTCGC
>NZ_JBHLZP010001171.1:0-896 GCF_042429965.1 Actinoallomurus acaciae | reverse complement strand
AGCTCCACGGCCTGCAGCCGGCCTCGAAGTCGCCGCAGCCGGCCTCGCACGCCGAGCATCCGCCGGCCCACCGTTCCGGATCGGTGCCGCGGATCCTGCGCGGCACCGCGACCTGGTTCGACGGCCCCGCCGGGCGGCGTGGCGCGGCGTATCCGGCGCTCGATCCGTACGGCGACGCGGGTGGCTGCGGCACCGGTCCGGCCTCGCCCCTGCCGCTCCCGCTGCTGTCGATCGCCAGCGAACTGCACATCCGCAACGACTGCAACGGCCTGGAGACGCGGATTCCGATCACCGAGTGCGGCTGCGTGGCGGCGCACTTCTGCGACCGCTGCGTCTGCTGCGGCATCTCGCCGCGCGGCAGAGTCATCGAACTGACCAGGGCCTCCTTCGTCGACCTCGGCGGCGACCTCGACGCCGGCTGCTTCAACGTGACCGCACGAGTGGATCTGCCATGACCGAGCGCAGCGAGGGAGTCAGAAGACACGGCCCTGTGGTAAGCGAGGACGCGGCTCAGTGGTCACCCCCTCGGACGCGGGAGGCTTCATGACCGAGGCGATGCGGGAGTTGCAGATCCCGTTCCTGGCCAGCGTGCTGCTGCTGGCCTGTACCGCGAAGCTGACCATCCGCGAGAACGACTCCGGAGGCGCCCTGCACCACCGGCGTCCGTTCGTCTACGGTGTGGCGTCCGCCGAGGGCACGATCGGCGTCGCCCTGCTGGTGACTCCGACGGGTCTGGTACGCCTGGCCTGCGTGGTGTTCTTCGCCACGGCCACGTGGATCACCGGCGACCTCGCGCGGCGCGGCACCGACGAGGGGTGCGGGTGCTTCGGCGGTCTCAGCTCGGCCCCGGCCGGGCGGCGCGGGCTCGCTCGCGCGGGGCTGCGGACGGTCGGCGC
>NZ_JBHLZP010001170.1:1058-1819 GCF_042429965.1 Actinoallomurus acaciae | reverse complement strand
TGTCCTCGCCGGCTCTGCGCGACGCGGCGGACCGCGCGGCGCGGATCGTCGCGGACCACGTCGCGGCCGCCGCCGGCACCCCGGCCCGGCCCGGTCTGATGCGCGGCATGTCCGGCCCGGCCCTGGCGCTGATCCGGCGGTACGAGCGGACCGGCGAGACGGACCTCCTCGACCTCGCGGCCCGCGCCATCGGGCTCGACCTCGACGGGTGCACGACCGACAAGAACGGCGCGCTGCACGTCGTCGACGGAGGCCGCGTCCTGCCCTACCTCGCGCGGGGCAGCGTCGGGATCGGCATGGTCATCGACGACTACCTCGCCCACCGCGAGGACGAACGCCTCCGCGAGGCCGCGGACCGGATCCGTACCGCCGCCCTGACGCGCTACTACGCGCAGTCCGGCCTGTTCAGCGGGCGCGCCGGGATGCTGCTCCACCTCGCGCGCCGGCGGGACACACGCGCCGCCACGCACGTACGCGACCTGGCCTGGCACGCGCTCTCGTACGGGGGCGGGCTGGCCTTCCCGGGCGAGAACCTGCTGCGGATGTCGATGGACCTGGGCACCGGGACGGCGGGCGTGCTGCTGGCGATCGGCGCGGCGCTGCACGACCGCCCGGTCCACCTGCCGTTCCTCGCGGCACCCAAGCCACCCGCGAGAACCCTCGCGGGGACGACGACGCACACGACGAGGAGGTGACACGACGATGGCGCTTCTGGACATGCAGGGGATGGACACCACCCCCGGTGGCGGCGGCGACGGCGG
>NZ_JBHLZP010001170.1:0-896 GCF_042429965.1 Actinoallomurus acaciae | reverse complement strand
CGACGGCGGCGGCGAGGCCAACAGCACGCTGAGCCTGCTCTGCCACAGCTCGCACAGCATCACGATCTGCCTCTGATGCCTGCCCCGTGGCCCTGGTAGCCATGGCAGGACCACGACAGCACTAGGAGACCGATGACGGCGAGCAGGCTCGTGATCCGGACCGTCCGCTACGGCGGCGTCTGGTCGAGCCTGCTCGCTGTCACCTCTCTGCTGGAGGCGGGAGCCGCGCTCCTCCTGCCCGCCGTGCTCGGGCGCGCCGTGGACGGCGGGCTCAGTGGCTCACGCTCCCTCACCTGGCCCCTCGTGTACGCGGGCCTGGTCGCGATCTCGATGACCGGCGACGCGCTCACCGACCTGTCGACGGGCGCCGGCACGGCCGCCGCGACGGCGCGGCTTCGGCACCTGTTCACCCGGCACGTGCTCGGGCTCGGTCCGTCCGCAGGTCTTCCGGCCGGCGACCTGACGAGCCGTGCGGTCACCGCGACCGCGGACACCGCGTACGCCCCGTCCGCCGCGATCCTGACGGCCACCGCGGTCGTCCCGCCGCTCGGTGGGGTGATCGCCCTCATTCTTCTCGATCCCCGGCTGGCGCTGGCGTTCGGTCTCGGCCTGCCCGCGATCGTCGCGCTGCTGCGCTCGTTCGTCCGCGACACCTCCGCGGTCGTCGGCCGCTACCTGGAGGCACAGGGCCGGATCGCCACCCGGCTGGTGGAGACTCTGGCGGGGAACCGCACGGTCGCCGCCGCCGGCACCGCCGAGCGTGAGGCCGCGCGGGTGCTCGCCCCACTCCCCGACCTGGCCGCGCACGGCCACGCGACCTGGCGGATCCAGGCGGCGACCTCCGGGCGCGGCACGCTGGCCGTCCCCCTCCTTCAGGTCGCGGTGCTCGCCGTCGC
>NZ_JBHLZP010001169.1:0-899 GCF_042429965.1 Actinoallomurus acaciae | reverse complement strand
TGCGCCTCGGGAGTGCGCCTCGCCGCGCGGCGGCGCTGGCCGATCGCGCGGGTCGTCCGCGAGCTGACCGACGAGACACGCCGGCTGGCCACGCTCGTCGGGGACGAGGACGACGCGTCGGTGCAGGCGGTCTTCAACGCCTCCTACGGCGCCGTGCCCGACGAGGCCGCCCGGCGGCTGTACCGCCTGCTCGGCCTTCACCCGGGAACCGACTTCGAGGCCGGCGCCGCCGCGGCGCTCCTCGGCGTCGGCGCCGGGGAGGCCGCCCACCTGCTGGACCTCCTGGCCGGAGCGAACCTCCTCCAGGAGGGCCCCGGCGACCGCTACCACTTCCACGACCTGGTGCGCCTGCACGCACGTGGCGAAGCCGGCGTCTCCGAGTCCGCCGCCGGTCGCGCGGCGGCCGTGCGGCGTCTCACCGACTGGTACCTGCGGACGGCCGTCGCGGCCGACCTGACCGTCATGCCGGGCCGCTGGCACCTGGGCGGCCACTACGACGAAGCGCGGCGCGGTGCCGCCGCCTTCGACGACAGGGAGGACGCGCTCGGCTGGTTCGAACGCGAGCGCGTCAACCTCGTGGCCGTGGTGGAGAACGCCCACGGCGAGGGACTGCATGAGGCCGCCTGGCAGCTCTGCGAGGCGATGTGGCCGTTGTTCCTGCTGCGCAAGCACTACGGCAGCTGGCTCGAATCGCACGAGGTCGGGCTGGCCGCCGCGCGGGAGTGCGGCGACGCGAAGGCGGAGGCGCGCATGCTCACCGCCCTGGGCATGGCCCACCTCGACCGCCGCGACTTCCCGGCCGCCATCGACCACAACGGCCGGGCGCTGCGGCTCGACCCGCCGGGCGGGCACCCGCTCGGCGAGGCGTCCGCCCTGGAGGGTCTCGGCGTGGCCGAGCT
>NZ_JBHLZP010001168.1:958-1169 GCF_042429965.1 Actinoallomurus acaciae | reverse complement strand
CTCGCGCACAGCCCCGCCGACCGTGACCGGCCTGCACGGACCGCCGACGCGCCCGAACAAGACGGCGCACGGGCCCCTGTGGGGCGCGATCGACTCCGCCCGCACCCGCTTCGAGGCTGCGGCAGACCACACGGACTCGCGCACAGCCCCGCCGACCGTGACCGGCCTGCACGGACCGCCGACGCGCCCGAACAAGACGGCGCACGGGCCC
>NZ_JBHLZP010001168.1:0-899 GCF_042429965.1 Actinoallomurus acaciae | reverse complement strand
GCGGGCTCGCGCACAGCCCCGCCGACCGTGACCGGCCTGCACGGACCGCCGACGCGCCCGAACAAGACGGCGCACGCGACCCCCTGGGGCACGATCGACTCCACCCACACCCGCTTCGACGCCGCGGGCTCGCGCGGTGTCCAGGTCGCCCGGTGCGGGCTCGCCGACATGTGCCTCCGGCCGGTCGGGATCGGCCGGTTGAAGCGTGTCGGCGACCTGGCGCCGCAGCCGGTCGGCGCCGGGAGGACGGACGACCTCCGCGCGGCGCCGGGGATCGCCCGTGCGGCCCGTACCGTCCTCGGCGTCACGCCGTCATGCGGGAGCCGGCGCCGACCCACCCCCTCGTCCCCGGTGAGGCCGTCACCGGGATCCCCGCCTACCGCTGAAAGGGAGACGCCGGTGCGGCTACGGAACACGTTCCAGGTCCCCACGAGCATCGACACCGCCTGGATGGTGCTCACCGACATTCCACGGCTGGCTCCCTGCATGCCCGGGGCCCGTCTCGACGAGCCGTCGGGCGACCGGGAGTTCACCGGCGCGGTCAAGGTCAAGGTCGGCCCGATCGGCGTCGAGTACCGCGGCACCGCCCGCGTGCTGGAGCGCGACGACGTGGGGCGGCGGATGGTGGTGGAGGGCCGGGCGCGCGACGTCCGCGGCCAGGGCGACGCCACCGCGGTGATCACGCTGACCGCCCGGGAGGAGTCCGGCACGACGATGGCCGAGGTGGTCACCGACCTCGACATCAGCGGGCGGATCGCCCAGTTCGGGCGAGGCGCGCTGGAGCAGGTGAGCGGCCGTCTGGTGGAGGAGTTCGCCGGGCGGCTGCGCGCCGAGGTGACGGGTGGCGCGGCGCCGCCCCCGGCCGCGGACGCCGTGAGCCTGCGCACCCTCCTGCCCGG
>NZ_JBHLZP010001167.1:0-902 GCF_042429965.1 Actinoallomurus acaciae | reverse complement strand
GCCCGGCCCTCGTGGGGCCGCGCGGCGTTCATTCGGCCAGCGCGGTCTGGATGAGGGCCGTCTCGCCGCCCGTCCGGTAGCGGCCTCGGCCCGGCGGCAGCTCGCGAGGCTCGATCCCGTCGAGGACCTCGCCCTCACCGGGCGGGCAGGACAGCAGCAGCGTGCCCGCGCCGGCGTCGTACAGGGCGTGCAGCAGCGGGTCGGCCGCTCCGGCTCCGGCGCAGGAGCGCGCCACGACCAGGTGCGCGCCGACCTCATGCCCGAGCGCGAGATAGTCCAGCAGCGGCGCGAACAGGGCGTCCTCCGGGTCGCGCACCTGCTCGTAGTCGTCGATGAGAATGAAGAGCCGGGGGCCGTGCCAGGCGCGAGGCCCCGCGCCGGGGGCCGGTGCGCGTTCGGCGATCGCCCGAGCGGTGCCCTCGACCAGCTCGCCGAGGACGCCCGCCGAGAACGCGTGGCCCAGCACGAAGTCCTCGGGCAGGCCGTGGAGAAGGCCGCCGCGGTAGTCCACGGCGAGGATCCGCGCCTCGCCGGGACTGTGCCCCGCCGTGATCGACTGGCCGACGAGACGGAGCAGGTTCGTCCGGCCGCTGCCCGGTTCGCCGATGACGACCAGATGGGGCGCGGTCGAGAAGTCGTGCCTGATCGGCGCACCGCCGTCCGCGAGGCCGAGCACCACCTCCAGGCGGCTCTCCGGCTCGGGCAGTTCGCCGGCGGACACGGTCGCCGGCAGGGGAGATACGCCCGGCGCGCCGGGCCGCGCGCCCCAGTGTTCGGCGACCTCCTCGACCAGCGCGGACACCGCGTCGGCCAGGCCCTCGACGCCGTCCACGCCGTCGACGCGGGGCACCGCGGTCAGGAAGGGCGTCCCGTCGACGCGGCCACGGCCGGGTGCCCCCGCC
>NZ_JBHLZP010001166.1:0-903 GCF_042429965.1 Actinoallomurus acaciae | reverse complement strand
TGGGCCTGGGCTTGAGCCTGTGCTACGGCTTGGGCCTGGGCTTGTGCAACTGCTTGTGCCTGGGCAAGCGCACGGGCGCTAGCTTGCGCTTGTGCTTGTGCTTGTGCGGCGGCCTGTGCTTGGGCTACAGCTTGGGCTTGTGCTTGTGCGGCAGCTTGCGCTTGTGCGGAAGCTTGCGCTTGTGCTTGGGCAATAGCTTGTGCATGTGCAGCTGCTTGTGCCTGTGCTTGCGCTTGTGCTACAGCCTGTGCTTGTGCTTGAGCTTGTGCTTGCACTTGGGCTAGCGCTTGTGCTTGCGCTTGTGCTTGGGCAATAGCTTGTGCTTGGGCTTGCGCCTGTGCAACAGCTTGAGCTTGTGCTTGGGCTTGTGCTTGGGCTTGGGCTTGCGCTATAGCTTGTGCTTGGGCTTGTGCTTGGGCCTGTGCTTGTGCAATAGCTTGTGCTTGAGCTTGGGCTTGTGCTTGTGCTGCTGCTTGTGCTTGTGCGGCGGCCTGTGCTTGTGCTTGCGCTTGTGCGAGGGCTCCGCCGTAACCGTAACCGTTTCCGCCAGCTAGAGCGTTGGCGAGTGCTTGAGCCTGAGCCTGAGCGGACGCGCTGCCGCCAGCGCCGCCGTAGTAGGGACTCGGGCCGTACCCACCATTGCCGCCGGATGCTTGAGCCTGCGCCTTCGCTGACGCGCTTGCCGCCGAACGAGCTTCTCCACTGTCCGAGCTAGTTGAAGTGGAGGTCTTTGAGTTTTGGTCATCGTTGTCGTCGTCGAAGTCAGCTTTAGCAGATCTTAGACTGTGGCTGTTGACTTCTCTCAAAATTACCAACGCGAGGAAAAAGATCCCCTGGAGGAGAATTGAGTTCCTCATGATTTTTTAGTTCTCAAGATACGCCTGAATCCAAAACAGAAACAAG
>NZ_JBHLZP010001165.1:0-1164 GCF_042429965.1 Actinoallomurus acaciae | reverse complement strand
CCGACCGGAGCGGCGACCGCGTTCAGGTCCGAGGCCGGCGGCAGGGCGTGGACCAGGGACTGCAGCAACAACCATTCGCTGACGAAGCCGTTGCCGGGCGGCAGGGCCGCCGCGCACAGTGCGGCGATCGCGGACGCCGCGGTCGTGGCCGGCATGCGGCGGCCCGGCCCGCCGAGGGCGTCCAGGTCACGGGTGCCGGTGGCGCGCACCACCGCACCGGCGGCGAAGAACGACAACGACTTGAACGCGGCGTGGTTGAGCGTGTGCAGAAGCGCCGCGGCCAGCGCCAGCGCGGCCAGCTCCGGCTGCCGGGCGTCGGCGAACAGGCCCGCGGCCCCGACCCCGAGCAGGATCAACCCGGTGTTCTCCGCCGTGGAGTAGGCCAGCAGTTTCTTCACATCGGTGGCCAGCGCCGCCTGCAAGATCCCGTACAGCGCCGACAGGCCGCCGCCGGCCGCCACCAGGGTCCACCACCAGGACGGTCCGCCGCCGAGCAGGTCGAAACCCAGGCGGATGATCCCGTAGGTGCCCAGGCTCACCATCGCCGCACTCATCAGCGCCGAGACGTGGCTGGGCGCCTCGGCGTGCGCCCGTGGCAGCCACGGATGGGCCGGCACCATCCCGGCCTTGGCCGCGAACCCGGCCGCCGCAAGCACGAACACCCCGGCGCGCACCGCGCCGGACAGGCCGGGCGCGGCGTGCCGGATCGCGGTGAAGGACTCCCCGCCGGACGCGGCGGCCACCCACACCAGGGCGAACAGGATCACGACGAACCCGGCCTGCGTCATGGCCGCGTACCAGCGGCCGGCCGAACGCACCGCCGGGCCGTGGGTGTGCTCGCACATCACCAGCAGCAGGGAGAACAACGCCATCAGCTCCCACGCCAAGCAGCAGCGTCGACACGCTGCCCGCCGCGGGCACCACCACCATCGCCGCGACGAACAGCGGCAGCGCGGCCAGTGCCGTACGCGACGACGCACCGGTCCCGGACCGGCCCACATAGCCCGCCGCGTACACCCCGACCAACGCCGCCACGCCGCCGACGACCAGCAGAAACCATCCCGACAGGGCGTCCACCTCGAGACGGACCCCGCCCAGCGGCAACAGCCCCGGCAGCGCCGCGCGCCACACCGGCCCGGACAGCGCCGCGCCGCCCGCGACGGC
>NZ_JBHLZP010001164.1:0-908 GCF_042429965.1 Actinoallomurus acaciae | reverse complement strand
CCGTACGGGTCGGCGACGAACCGTTCGGCGGTCAGGCCGGGCCGGCCGAGGTAGCCGCGCGCGAGCTGCGGGCCGCCAACGTATACCTCGCCGACCACCCCGGCCGGCACCGGCACCAGCGACGGGCCCAGCACGTACGTGCGCAGCCCTGGCAGCGGCCGGCCGATCCGGCTCGGAGCGGCCTCCCCGGTGTCGGCTGCGGTGAGCTCCAGGTGCGTGACGTGCACGGTGGTCTCGGTGATCCCGTACATGTTGACCAGCACGGGGCTGCGTTCGCCGTGGCGCCGGTACCAGGAGCGCAGCAGGGGCAGGTCCAGCGTCTCCCCGCCGAAGACCACCGTGCGCAGCGCCAGCCGACGCGGCTCGCGGGAGTCCTGGTCGATCAGCTGGGCGAACGCGGACGGGGTCTGGCTGAGCACGGTGACCGATTCCTCGGCCAGCAGCGCGTGGAACTCGGCCGGCGAGCGGGTGACCTCCTTGCTCACCACCACCAGCGTCGCCCCGTGGCACAGCGCCCCGAACAGCTCCCACACCGAGAAGTCGAACGCCGGTGAGTGGAACATCGTCCACACGTCGTCCGGGCCGAACCCGAACAGCGGCCGGGTGCCCCGCAGCAGCGCGACGGCCGCGGCGTGGGGTACCGCGACGCCCTTCGGCCGGCCGGTGGAACCCGAGGTGTAGATGACATAGGCGGCGTGTCCAGGGCGCAGCGGGGCGCGCCGCTCCTCCTCGCGCAGCGGCCCCTCGCTCTCCGGCGAGGCGCCGTTGCCCGGCTCGTCCAGCAGGAGGACCGGCAGCCCGTACGGGACGGGCAGCGCGGCCGCGGTCGCCCGGTCGGCCAGCAGCAGCACCGGCCGGGCGTCGCCGAGAACGTACTCGATCCACTCGGCCGGGTAATCCGGGTCGAT
>NZ_JBHLZP010001163.1:0-909 GCF_042429965.1 Actinoallomurus acaciae | reverse complement strand
GAAGACCGGGTGGCGCTGGCCATCGGCCGCCCGGTGGAGACGGTCGTGGCGACGGCGGGCGTGCCCGCGGCCGGCGAGGCGTACGTGCCGGTGGACCCGGACTATCCGCCGCAGCGGGTGGCGCTGATGCTCGAGGACTCCGACGCCGCGCTGGTGGTGTGCGCGGCCGGAACCGAGCTGCCCCGCACGTCGGCGCCCCGGCTGGAGGTCGACGGGCCGGACGGGATCGCGGCGTTCGGCGCCCGGCCCGGCGACGACGGCACCGAGCCGCTCACGGATGAAGACCGGCGTGCTCCGCTGCGCCCGGACAACGCCGCGTACGTGATCTACACCTCCGGATCCACCGGGCGGCCGAAGGGGACGGTGGTGTCGCACGCGGCGCTGCGCAACCACCTGCACTGGGCCGGGCGCGACTTCCCCGGCCTGGACGGGCACACCCTGATGCACTCGTCCACGTCGTTCGACTTCTCCATCACCCCGTTGCTCGGGACCCTGGTCCACGGCGGGGTCCTGGAGCTGTGCGAGGATACCCTCGACGCGCTCGCCGGGGCCTCCGGTGCCGCCACCTTCTTGAAGATCACGCCGAGCCACGCGCCGCTGCTCTCCTCGGTCCGGTTCGCCGCCGACGCCCCCTCCACCCTGCTCGTGGCGGGCGAGGCGCTGCGCGGTGAGGCGCTGGCCGGGTTCGCCGCCCGCCGCCCGGAACGGCTCCGGGTGGTCAACGAGTACGGGCCGACCGAGGTCTGCGTCGGCGCGCTGTGCCACCACCTGCCTCCGGGCACCGCGGTCCCGGACGGAGCGGTGCCGATCGGGACGCCGGTCGCCAACACCGCCGCGCTGGTGCTCGACGCGCGCCTGAACCCCGTGCCGCCCGGCGTCGCCGGCGAGCTGTATCTCGCCGGCGTCCAG
>NZ_JBHLZP010001162.1:0-913 GCF_042429965.1 Actinoallomurus acaciae | reverse complement strand
CTCCGCGCCCTCGCGGCGTGCCGCCGTCCTGCCGGCGATCGCGATCCTCGTCACCGTGGTGCTCTGGGCGTCGGCCTTCGTGGCCATCCGGCGCGTCGGGCGTGACCTGTCGGCGGGGGAGCTGTCCCTGGGGCGCCTGCTGGTCGGCAGGGCCGTGCTGGGCGCGCTGATCCTCAACCGCCAGGCGCGTGGCGGCCCGGCGGCCGCCGGATGGCCGGCCCGCAGCGCCTGGCCCCGGCTGGTGACCTGCGGCGTGCTGTGGTTCGGCCTGTACAACGTGGCGCTCAATTCGGGGGAGCGGCACGTCGACGCCGGGACCGCGGCGATGCTCGTCAACATCGGGCCCATCCTCGTCGCCGTCCTCGCCGGGGTCGCGCTGGGCGAGGGCTTCTCGCGCGCGCTGGCCGGCGGGCTCCTGGTCTCCTTCGCCGGCGTGGTGGTGATCGGCCTGTCGGGTTCCCCGGGCGGGAGCGCCGACGCGTGGGGGTCGCTGCTCTGCGTGGTGGCCGCCGTCGCTTACGCCATCAGCGTCGTGGCGCAGAAACCGTTGTTGCGGGACGCCTCGGCCCTGCACGTCACGTGGCTGGCCTGCACGATCGGCGCGGTCGTCTGCCTGCCGTACGCGCCGGGACTGGTGAGCGCCCTCGCGACGGCGCACGCCCGGACCGTCCTGCTGGTGGTCTACCTCGGCGCGATGCCGACGGCCCTGGCCTTCACGACCTGGGCGTACGCGCTGGCCCGCTCCAGCGCGGGGCGGCTCGGCACGACGACCTACCTCGTGCCGCCGATCACGATCGTCCTCGGCTGGGCGCTGCTCGGCGAGGTCCCGGCGCTGAGCGCGTTCGGCGGGGGCGTGCTCTGCCTCGCGGGCGTCGCCCTGGCCCGCCGCACGCGGGAACCGGCGGCCGCGCCG
>NZ_JBHLZP010001161.1:0-915 GCF_042429965.1 Actinoallomurus acaciae | reverse complement strand
GGCGCCGGTGCCGTACCCACCGGCCTGCCGTCCGCAGGCCTGGAGCGCCGCGGTGTCCCCGGCGCTGGTCACGGCGCTGTTCGGCCTCCAGCCGGACGGGGCGGGCCGGGTGACGTCCGCGCCGCTGCCCGGCTTCGGCCCGATGACCGTCACCGGCGTACGGGTGGGGGAGGAGACGCTGACCTTCACGACCGAGGATTAGGGCCTGGTGCCGTCCGGCCCGGCTCGCACGGTGGGGCCGACCACCCCATCGTCAGAACGGCCGGTCGCGCTGCGGCGCAGGCTCCGCGGTGCACGGTGTCCGGGGCATGACGACCGATCGCCGGATTCACGAGCCCTAACCGCCGCCCGCGCCGGTGTTCTCGTCGCTGTGGCCGGACGGTCTTCGCCGGGGTTAGGCCGCCCAGGACGAGAGGCGGTGTGCCGGGGGCCCGGGTGCGGGTCAGGCTCGCCGAACAAAGAGGCCGATGCCCGGCTGAGGGGCGGTGCGGCTGTTCGCCATGATGCCGATGCCGCCACCGTCGTGCTCCCCGCGCGACGGCGCCGCCGGAACGACGTACCCGGGTCCCGCGGCCCGCGCACGCCGTGGGCGCCCTCGTGGCGATCGGCTTCCGGCCGGAAACAGGTGGGGCTGCCCGCAGTGACCGGTCGTGGTGACCACGAGCAGGCCGACGGCCGCGGCCAGGACCGGCCAGGTGGCGATGCTGAGCGGACCGGGTACGCGGCCGGGTCGGGCGAAGAAGAGGGTGAGCGGCAGCGCGAACCCGTTGCGCCCGGGGTGCGCGACGACGGCCGGGACCGAGCCGGTACGCAGCCCGGTCGAGGCGATGGCCGCGCCGACGCCGTCCGTGCCGACTACGCCGTCCGTGCCGACTACGCCGTCCGTGCCGACTACGCCGTCCGTGCCGACTACGC
>NZ_JBHLZP010001160.1:1013-1386 GCF_042429965.1 Actinoallomurus acaciae | reverse complement strand
CCGATCTACCGGACCAGGGTCATCCGCAGCAGCGGCGGCCGGTCGGTGGCGAACCGCAGCGTACGGTCGGCGGTCTCGATCCGGTCCGTCTCGGTCCGCCGCGCCTCCTCGGGCAGGCCGGTCAGGTCGTGCTCGGTCCAGGGCAGCGCGACCCGGCGCGGGATCGCGGCCACGGTCGTGCCACCGCGCGTGCGCCGGAACGCCGCCCGCAGGTTGGCGTGCCGGTCCAGCAGGGCCTGCGCCGCGCGCCGCAGCAGCGCGGTGTCCAGGGCTCCGTCCAGGTCGAGCGAGGTCTGGACGGTGTAGACGTCGGTGCCCTCGTCGTCGTACAGGGCGTGGAAGAGCAGCCCTTCCTGGAGCGGCGAGAGCGGGA
>NZ_JBHLZP010001160.1:0-919 GCF_042429965.1 Actinoallomurus acaciae | reverse complement strand
GATCGTCGATGTCGGTCTGGCTCAGGCTCACCAGGGCCAGGTCCGAGGGGGTGTGACCGCCGGAGCCGACGGCGGCGGTGAGGTCGGCGAGCGCGTCGAACCAGGCGTCGACCAGCCGGCGCACGCGGGCTTCGGGCAGGACGCCGGAGGCCCACGTCCAGGTGGCGGCGAGGCGCGGCCCGTCCGGGTGGTCCTCGGTGACCGCGTTCAGTTCGAGCACGGCGGTCAGCGGCATGGCGTCATCGGCGCCGCCGCCCCAGGAGTCCGCGGCCGGGCGCCAGGGCGCCGCCGTGTCGTCCTCGCCCGCCTCGAACCGGCCCAGGTAGTTGAAGGCGATCGTGGGTTCGGGCAGGTCGGCGAGCACCTTCGCGGTGCCGGGGTCGAGGTGGCGCAGCAGGCCGTAGCCGATCCCCGGTACCGCCCGCACCCGCTCCTTGACCTGCTTGAGCGCGTCGCCGGGGGCGGTGCCGGGCGCCAGGCCGAGCGCGACCGGGTACTCACTGGTGAACCAGCCGACCGTACGGGACAGGTCGGCGCCGGGCACCAGGTCCTCGTCGCGGCCGTGGCCTTCGAGGGTGACGACCCACGGCGCGGGCCGCTCCCGGTGCAGGGCGAGGGCGAGCGCGGCGAGCAGGACGTCCTCGACCCCGGCGTGGTAGGCGGCGGGCACGGTGGTGAGCAGCGGCTCGGTGTCCCCGGGGGGAAGCATACGGGTCAGGTCCCGCGCGGTGGCCTCGGTGTCGAGGGCCGGGTCTAGCGGGCGTTCGCCGAGTGAGGGGGCGGACGGGTCGAGGACCCGGGTCCAGTGGTCCAGCTCCCCGGCGCGCTCCGGCCGCCGGGCCGCCTCGGTGAGCCCGCGGGACCAGCGGCGGAAGGAGGTTCCGGTGGCGGGCAGCGCGATCGGGCGGCCCGCGGCCCG
>NZ_JBHLZP010001159.1:0-919 GCF_042429965.1 Actinoallomurus acaciae | reverse complement strand
CGCCGCACGTGCCGCCTCCGGATGGTAGGCGGCGACCCCGACCCCGGACAGCGCCACCGCGAGCCAGGTCGTCCAGTACCCGCCGCCCAGCCCGCACAGGCCGATGCCGACGCCCGCGGTCAGCAGCCCGGCCCCGACCAGCCAGGGGGCGCGGCGCCGGTCGGTCAGCACGCCGAAGCCCGGCTGCAGGATGCTCGACAGGAAGGTCGCGGCGAGTGTGATGCCGGTCGCCTGCGCGTAGCCGTAGTGCCGCTCGGCGACCAGGAAGGGCAGCAGTGCCGGCACCGCACCCTGGTACAGGTCGTCGACGACGTGGGTTCCCACCAGCAACGTCAGCGTCCGTCGTCCCGGAGTCATGGTCGCGACGCTACGAGAACAGCGCGATGACGGGAACAAGCCATCATGCCGACTGATATCGCGATTCGGCCGTCCGTACAGTGGCACCGTGGAGCTCCACGAGTACGCGAGCCACGACGCGGTCGGACTGCGCGGACTGATCACTTCCGGGCAGGTCACCGCCGCGGAGGTGGAGGACGCCGCCCGGCGGGCCCTGGAGGCGGCGGACGAGCGGGTCAACGGGCTGGCCCTGCCGATCTTCGATCCGGCGCTCGGCCACGCGGACGACGGGCCGCTCGCCGGGGTGCCGTTCCTGATCAAGGACAGCGGGCCGATGGCCGAGGGCGTGCCGTTCTTCCTCGGCAGCCGCGCGATCCCGGGGGTGACCGCGCGCCACGACACGGACCTCATGAGACGCATACGCGCCGCCGGGCTGGTCACGCTGGGCCTCACCACGGTTCCCGAGCTGGTCGTCAGCTTCGCCACCGAGTCGCTGCGGTACGGCCCCACGCGGAACCCCTGGAACCCGGACCGCGGCGTGGGCGGGTCGAGCGGCGGGGCCGCCGCGCTGGTCGCCGCCGGG
>NZ_JBHLZP010001158.1:0-922 GCF_042429965.1 Actinoallomurus acaciae | reverse complement strand
CGGCGCGCAGTTCGGCCCGCCCGGCCGGCCGCAGCGCGCCGACGAGACGGTCCACCTCGGCCGCGACGAACGCGGTGAAACGCGCACGCGTCTCGGCGGGCCGGAAGGTGCGGGCGAACGGCTCGCGGTGCCGCGTGTGCGCGGGCCCGTCGAGGGAGAGCATGCTGGGCCCGATGAGCTGGGCGGTGGAGAAACGCGGATCGTCCACGGTGTAGGAGCGGGCGTCGCGCATGACCTCGCGGGCCAGGTCGTGGCGGGTGACCAGCCACCCGCCGAGCGCGGGCAGCCAGGAGACGGGTTCGGCGGCCCGCAGCCGGGCGAGCAGCGGGTGCGGGTCGATGGTCAG
Organism: Actinoallomurus acaciae; assembly: GCF_042429965.1. Taxonomy (NCBI): domain Bacteria; kingdom Bacillati; phylum Actinomycetota; class Actinomycetes; order Streptosporangiales; family Thermomonosporaceae; genus Actinoallomurus; species Actinoallomurus acaciae. Next base: position 576 of record NZ_JBHLZP010001158.1, on the reverse strand, counting down.
CTCGTCGACGGTGGCGCCGGCGCCGATGGGATGGCTCACGCAGGCGACGTTACGGCCTCCGGACGGACGAAACGGACAGCGGGTCCCTCCGGTCCGAGGCCGCCGTGCCCCGGCGATGGCGGAAATCGTCATATCCCTGTCCTTGCGGCCATCGGACCGGCGTCGTCACAGTGAAGGCATGACCAGCCGCCGTGTCGTCTTCGCCGTGTTCCCGGGGTTTCAGATCCTCGATCTGACCGGGCCACACGAGGTGTTCACCAAGGCCGGGCGCATCGCCGGGGGCGTCGTCGTCGAGACCGTGGCCGCCGAGCGCGGCCCGGTCTCCTCCAGCGGAGGTCTGACGGTCACCCCGACGAGGACCGTCGATGAGGTGACCGGCCCGGTGGACACGCTCGTCGCCGTCGGCGGGGAGGGGATCGAACGGGCGTGCGCGGACCGGCGCCTCGTCGGCTGGTTCGCCCGGACCGCTCGCGGTGCCCGGCGTACGGCGTCGGTGTGCAGCGGCACGTTCCTCCTGGGCGCGGCCGGGCTCCTGGCCGGGCGCCGGGTGGCGACCCACTGGCGGCGCTGCGGCGA
>NZ_JBHLZP010001157.1:0-924 GCF_042429965.1 Actinoallomurus acaciae | reverse complement strand
GAACGCCCCGAGGGGAACCGCGGGCGAACGGACGGGCGGGGCTGCGGCCCTCGGGCGACGCCGGGCTCTCGGGGGCCGACGTCGTACGGGCGGTGCAGGAGGAGGTGCTGCCGCTGGAGCGCAACCTCTTCCGCAGCGCCGAGGGGCTCGCGGCCTCGCTCGGCTCCCTCGACCCGCTGTGGGAGCGCGCGAAGACTCGTCTCGCCGGCACCGACGGGCGCACGGCGCTGCGGGCGCGCGAGGCCGCGTCGCTGGTGGCCCACGCCCGATGGATGTACCGGGCCGCCCTGGCCCGGGAGGAGTCACGCGGCGTGCACCTGCGGGACGACCGGCCGGAACGGGATCCGGCACTACGGCGCCGGATCCTGACGGGCGGGCTGGATGAGGTGTGGACGGCCTTCGACCCGGTCGCTCCGGTCACCGGGCCGCCCGACGTGACCGGGATGGAGAGGACGCCGTGATCGAGGTCGTGAGCCACGAGCGGTGCGTAGCGTGCGACGTCTGCGTCAAGGTCTGCCCGATGGACGTCTTCGAGCGAGGACCGGACGGCGTTCCGGTCATCGCCCGCCAGTCCGACTGCCAGACGTGTTTCATGTGCGAGGCCTACTGCCCGGTCGACGCCTTGTTCGTCGCCCCGCTGTCCGGCCCGGCGCCGGCGGGCTCGGCCTACACCGACCAGGCCTGGCTGGACCGCTCGAACCGGCTCGGGGCGTACCGCAGAGCGATCGGCTGGGGCCGCGGCCGCACCTCCGGCTCGACCGCCGACCGCAACTTCGTCTTCACCGCCGGCCTGTCCGGCCAGCCCGACCACCGTCCCCCGCCCGGCTCCGACGGCGACGCGCCCTAGGTGTACTGACCATGGAGGTTGGTGACGGCGACACGGATGGATGATCTTGAAGTAGGTGAGGGCCTTCTGGCTCGGTG
>NZ_JBHLZP010001156.1:0-928 GCF_042429965.1 Actinoallomurus acaciae | reverse complement strand
GCCGCCGCGGACGGCGTCGGCGCGGACGCGCGTGTGGTGGCGGTCGCCCAGTACTTCCGGGTCGGCGTGATCGCGGTCACGACGCCGCCGGTCCTCGCCCTCGTGGCGTCCGGCGCGTCCCCGGGAGCCGGGGGTCCATCGTCCCCGGGTTGGGCCGTGCCGCACCTCGTCAGCGGGGCCGACCAGGTCGCCGGCCTCATCGCGCTGGTCGCGGTGGCGCTGCTGGGCGTCCGCGCGGGGACCCGCCTTCGCCTGCCCGCCCCGCTCGTGCTCGGTCCCATGCTGACGGCGGCGCTCGCGAACCTCGGGGGAGCGGCCCACGGGTTCGCCCCGGCGGGCCTCCTGCAGGACCTGGTGTTCGTCGGGATCGGACTGGAGATCGGCCTGCGTTTCGACCGCCCCTCCCTGCGGCACGCCGGCCGGGCCGTGGGCCACCTGGCGGCCGTCACGTTCGTCACCTGCCTGGCCTGCGCCCTGCTCGCCTGGCCGCTCGCCCGTGTCACCCGCCTGTCGTTCGCCGACGCCTACCTGGCGACCACTCCCGGCGGCATCAACGCGGTGCTCCCGGCGGCGGTCGCGGCCCACGCCAACGTGACGCTGGTGTCCAGCGTGCAGAGCCTGCGGCTGTTCGGCGTCGTCGTCGCGGCGCCGTTGCTCCTGCGCTGTGTCTCCGCGATGAGGCGGACGGTGCGGGTGCGGGTGCCCGCCGAGACCGGTGCCGTGCGGCCGGAGTGAGAGGGCCGCACGGCCGGTCGAAGGTCCGTACGGGCCCGGGGCGTGCGGCGGTCGCCGTGTCGGCGCCGGAGGCGGAGCACGACGGCGACGACCGGGGCGAGGACGTACACCTGCCGTGCGGCGAGGACGCCTGACGCGCCGCTCGCAGCGCCCGCTTCTCCCGGTCTTCACCGGTTTGCCTTCTGGTAACGAA
>NZ_JBHLZP010001155.1:1410-1714 GCF_042429965.1 Actinoallomurus acaciae | reverse complement strand
GTCGGGGGGCGCCGGGCCGGCGGCATCGGGGACCGCCGACCCGGCCGTGGCGGCCCGGTGCCGTGGGGGCGTACGGCGCCGGCGCCGGGAGGACAGGAAAGGGCGGATGGCGCGGGGTGCCGCCAGGAAACGGATGGGGGGAATCATCCGCCGGCGTCGTTTCGCCGTCACGACCCTCATCGGCCCTCCTCGAATCGCACACGATGACTCGGGCGGACCCGCCCAGGACTCATCACATGGTGTTGCGATTTCGTTACTGTGAGTACCCGTGGTTGATGAGGACGTAAACCCAGGTCAAGCAAGA
>NZ_JBHLZP010001155.1:953-1356 GCF_042429965.1 Actinoallomurus acaciae | reverse complement strand
GTAGTGGATCGGTCCGCCCGGCGGACGCCCGGCGATCACGCGGTGCGGAGAGCCGGACGCGGGTCAGGTACGGCCCGGCCGTACGGCCGGGCAGCGGGTCGTGGGCGCGGGTGGTCCGGGGCAGGGCCGCCTCCACCTCGGCCGCCGGATGGCCGAACAGGTCGACGTCGGCCCAGACGACCGGCACGTGGCCGGGCATGTCCGCCGGGTCGCCCGGCCGCTCGAAGAAGATCTCCGCGAGGCCGGTGCGGCCGGGCGGCCCGCCGAGGACGTCGAGGACGAGATCGCCGTACGCGGCCCCGAACGCCCAGGCCGCGCCGCAGACCCACCCCTCGCGGACATCGCCCAGCGTCGAGACGAGCCACTGGGCGTCGTGCTCGGACATCCCGAACCGGAGCGTCCC
>NZ_JBHLZP010001155.1:0-928 GCF_042429965.1 Actinoallomurus acaciae | reverse complement strand
CCCGGGAGGAGAGTGAACATGCCGCCATCATCTCGTGCCCCGGCGGGCCGGTGGATCAGCAGCCGCAGGCGATCGCCGCGACCGGGGCGGCGAGCGGGTCGGCGGGCGTGCTGACGCGACCGGACCGGGACTGGACCGCGAACCCCTCGCGCACCCAGTACTCATAGCCGCCGGCCATCTCCTTGACCCGGTGGCCGAGGCGCGCGAAGGCCAGCGCGGCGCGGGTCGCGCCGTTGCAGCCGGGGCCCCAGCAGTACGTGACGACCGTGGCGTCACGCGGCACGACGGCGGACGCGCGTGCGGCGACCTCGCCGGCGGGCAGGTGCACGGCGCCGGGCAGATGGCCCTGTTCCCAGGACGCGGCGCTGCGGGAGTCGACCACGACCAGGCCGGGCACGCCGGCCTCCAGGTCGGCGTGCACGTCGGAGACGTCGGTCTCGAACGCCAGGCGGGCGGCGAAGTGGGCGGCGGCCTCGGCGGGGTCCGCGGGTGCGGTGGACAGAACGTAGGACATGCCGACGATGCTCGCGGGCCCCGGCCGCCGCCGCCCGTGGCGCCGCCGTCGCCGACCGCTAAGATCCCGCCATGCTCACCCCGCCACGCCGCCGGCGGACCGTCGCGGTGCTCGCCTACGACGGCATGTCGCCGTTCGAGACCGGCATCGTCACCGAGGTCTTCGGCCTGCCGAGACCCGAGCTGGACGTGCCCTGGTACGACCTGACGGTGTGCGCGGAGCGGCCCGGCCCGCTGCGCGTCATCGGGGGAGCGACCCTCGACACCGGGCACGGCCTGGACGTTCTCGCCTCCGCCGAGACGGTGATCGTGCCCGGCGTCAGCGACGTACGCGGCGGGTCCTCGCCGGCGCAGGATGCGGCGCTGCGCCGGGCGCACGCCCGGGGCGCCCGTGTCGTCTCGATCTGCTCGGGGG
>NZ_JBHLZP010001154.1:0-935 GCF_042429965.1 Actinoallomurus acaciae | reverse complement strand
CATCAGCCGGCGAATCAGCCAGCCTCACACCACCGGCCTTACCACGACCACCGGTCTTCACCTGAGCCTTCACCACCACACGCGAGGTACCAGCCGCCGCGAACTCCTCCGCGACCGCCCGAGCCTCCCCCGGCGTCGTAGCGATCTTGCCGGCAGGAACCGGGACGCCGTACTCCGCGAAGAGCTCCTTCGCCTGATGTTCGAACAGGTCCACGGGGGTCCGTCCTTAACGGGATCGACAGGGTTGCGACCGCGTCCAGCGGTCCGCTCCGACCAGGCAGCCTAGTCGCTACGGCGCACGAGGCCGACCGCCGGGTCCCAACGAGTGCTTCGCATCGGTGACACTCGGGTAATGACGACATGAACTACAGGTGTTTGCCGGTCTTTGGTGTACTGGATGCCGTGATTTTCGGGAGTTGCGGGTGAGTAAGAACAGGGCACGGGATGTGCGCCGTGTCGCTTCTCTCATGCTTATCGCCGCGCTCACCGCGACGTGCGCCGCCTCCATCCCGGACGATGACCGGCCCGACTGGCGCAGCCCGGGTCTCATCGGCAACGGCGGCTGGCCGTTCTCGCGCGCCGCGATTCCGCAGGAAGAGTCGGAGGGCGCCTCGTACATCCCGGGCAGCTCCGTTCTCGCCCTGCCGGGTGGTAAGGCGCGGCTGATCCCGTTCGGGCTGGACGATCCGGTGACGCTGCCGCGCGACGACCCGCGCGTGACCGAGGCCGTACACGCCGACCAGGCGTGGCTCGCGGACGGCTCCGTCCCCGGCATGACGGCGGCCGAGCGCGAGGCCGCCGGCCGCGCCCTGCTCGATCTGCGCATGCTGACGCTGCCGAACGGCGCGTCGACCGCCTCGTGGTACGGCGCGTGGAACTACATGTGGCCGCGCGACGGCGCGTTCGGCGCCGCGGTGTTCGCGGCCACCGACCGA
>NZ_JBHLZP010001153.1:0-937 GCF_042429965.1 Actinoallomurus acaciae | reverse complement strand
GATCATGGGGGCCACGATGTCGGGCGCCCCGCTGCCCCGTGACCGCTGGGCCGCCGTCACCACGCCCACGCTCGTGATGCACGGCACCGGCACGTACCCGTTCATCGTCGCGTGCGCCCGCGCGCTCGCCGGGCTGCTGCCGGCCGCGACCCTGCGAGCCGTCGAGGGCGAGCAGCACAGTGCCCCCGCCGGCGTGCTCGCCGCCGCGCTGCGCGACTTCGCGCTCACCCGCTGAAGGAGGGCGCGGACATGGGAAGGATCGTCGTCACCGAGTTCGTCTCGCTCGACGGGGTCGCGCAGGCGCCCGGCGGGGAGGACTTCAGGCACGCGAACTGGAGCTTTGAGTTCGACCGCGGTGAGGAGGGCGAGCGGTTCAAGGTCGAGGAGGCGCTCGGCGCCGCCGCGCTGCTCCTCGGCCGCCGGACCTACGAGGGATTCGCCGCGGCCTGGCCACAGTACGAGGGCGAGCTCGCCGACAAGTACAACGGGATGCCGAAGTACGTCGTCTCCAGCACGCTCACCGACCCCGGGTGGAACAACACACGCGTGCTCTCCGGCGGTCTGGCCGAGGAGGTGACCCGGCTCAAGGACGAGGTGGACGGCGACATCTCGGTCGCCGGCAGCATCCGGCTCGTGCGGGGACTGATCGAGCACGACCTCGTCGACGAGCTTCACCTCATGACGTTCCCGGTCCTCCTCGGCACCGGACGGCGCCTGTTCGGGGAGACCTCGGACAGGTCGACCTGGAAGCCGACCGAGTCGATCACGGTCGGCGACGGCGTGCTCATCACGATCCTCCAGCGGGCGCGGTGATCCGGCGGCCGGACCGTCGTCCGCGGACGCTCATGCCCGCCGCCTCGGCAGCGGCTCCGGTCGCCGGGCGGAGCCTTCCGCCGACGCCGATCGCGTGTACGGCCGCCGTGCGGCGCGGCGGCGC
>NZ_JBHLZP010001152.1:0-940 GCF_042429965.1 Actinoallomurus acaciae | reverse complement strand
GGCGGCCACGGCGACCGACCCGCCGCCGACGCCGTACGCGGTGGTGTGCCCGCCGCCTGGCCCGCCGCCCTGCCGGGGCTCGCGGAGCCGCTGCTCGAGCGCCTTGGACTGCTTCTCGTACTCCGCGTGCGCCTGGCCGGAGGTGATCAGCTGGACACAGCGGATCAGCCGGTCCGTGAGCGAGGCGCTGTCCAGGGCCGGGTCCAGGTTCGCCGCGCCGGCCGCCTCGATGGAGTCGCGGTCGACGCCGTACTCCTGCGCGCTGATGTCGTTCGGCGAGTCCTCGTCCAGGGTCAGGATGACGCAGTCGCGGCCGAGCCGGCGGTGCACCGCGCCGGCGAGATGCTCGGCGTCGGGGAACTCGCCGCCCGCCGCCAGCGGCACGATCACCGCGAACACCGGCACCGGCGTGGCCTTCACCGCCGCCCGCAGCCGCTGTGCGTCCGGCACCGCGGACACGAGCGACGGCGCGACGTACACGGGGGACCGCCGCAGCGACGCGACGATCTTCGTCAGGTCACTTGCCAAGGACCCTCCCGACCAGGTCGCCGAGCTGCCCGTACCCGGTCTCGGCCCAGGGCGTCGCGGCCTCGTAGTACGGGCGGCCCCGGTCGAGGATGACGTCGGGCGCCCGCCGGTCGCGTACGGCCTTGGCGCACGCGGCGCACACGTTCACCTCGAGCTTCGGGCGCGTGCCGGGCGCCCGCCAGCGCACCGTGATCGTGCCGTCGCCGTGCCGGGGGTCGAAGTAGCACAGCGGCGGGCCGCCCCTGCCCTTCTGGACGAGGGCGAGCACGCCCGCGAGGTCGGCGGTGGAACGCGCCCGGTCGAAGGCACGGCCCGCGGCCGTGTAGGCGTCCAGGGCGGGTTCGCCTCCCTCCAGCGACTCGCCGAGCGCGACGAGCTCCGCCTCGGCACGGGCGCGCAGCTCGTCCTCGCC
>NZ_JBHLZP010001151.1:0-941 GCF_042429965.1 Actinoallomurus acaciae | reverse complement strand
GGGCGGCGCCGATCTGGTCCAGCCGTTCGGAATACCGGATAGACGTATACTGGACGCCGCGATCGGAATGATGGACCAGCCCGTCGCCGATACCACCCCGCGAGCAGATCGCCATTTCCAGCGCGTCCAAAGCCAAGCCGGCGCCAAGATGATCCGCGACCTGCCATCCCACAATCGCCCGAGAGAACAGGTCCTGCACGAACGCGGTGTACGCCCATCCGGAAGCGGTTTCGACATACGTGATGTCCGCGACCCAGCTCCGGTCCGGCGCGTCCGCGGTGAAGTCCCGTTCCAGCAGGCCGCCCGGCCGTTCCATGCCAGGCATCGTGGTACGGGGCCGTTTACGGACCGCACGCGCCCCGGATAGGCCCAGCTCACGCATCAGCCGCTCCACCGTGCACCGGGCGACCTCGACTCCCTCGCGATTCAGCTGCGACCACACCTTCCGGGCGCCATAGACCTGGCGGCCCGTCCCGGACCACACCCGCCCGATCTCCTTCTTCAGCTGTTCATCACGCACCGCACGAGCCGATGGTCCGGTCTCGCGTTTCTTCGCCGCCCAATACGTCGACGAGGCACATTCCAGGACAGCGCAGATCGGCTCGACACCAAACCGGCCCCGATAAGAATCGATGAACTCGACTAGCACGGCAGTCTGAGATCGAGTTCCCGGGCGAAAAACGCACTGGCGGCCTTCAGGATCTCGTTCGCCCGCCGCAGCTCACGATTCTCCCGCTCCAGCTCCGCGAGCCTTTGCGCGTCGCTGCTCGTGGTCCCCGGACGCTTGCCGGCATCGACCTCGGCCTGCCGGATCCAGGCGCGCAACGCCTCGCGATGCACCCCGAGTTGGTCGGCGACCCGAGCGATCGTGCCGGTCTTCTCACCGGTCTGCTCACGTAGTTCAAAGACCAGCCGGACCGCGCGTTCACGCAGCTCCAAGG
>NZ_JBHLZP010001150.1:0-950 GCF_042429965.1 Actinoallomurus acaciae | reverse complement strand
CCGGAGCGGATCGTCGCGCTCGCGCTGCCCCGCTCGCCCGACCTCGTCGTCGCGATCCTGGCCACGCACCGGGCGGGCGCGGCGTACCTGCCGCTGGACCTGGACCATCCGCCGCGCCGGATCGCGGCGATGGTCGAGGACGCCGCCCCGGTCGTCGTCGTCACTCCCGAATGGCTCGCCGGGGCCGAGGGCCGCGCCGAACCCGTGGCCGCCGGGCCGCGCAACCCGGCGTACGTCATCTACACCTCCGGGTCGACCGGGCGCCCCAAGGGCGTCGTCGTCCCGCACGAGGGCGCCGTCAACCGGCTGCTGTGGATGCAGGACCGGTACGGCCTGAAGCCCGGCGACCGGGTGCTGCAGAAGACCCCGGCCGGGTTCGACGTGTCGGTGTGGGAGTTCTTCTGGCCCCTCATCACCGGCGCGACACTCGTCCTGGCCCGCCCGGACGGCCACCGCGACCCGGCCTACCTCGCCCGGCTCATCAACGAGCAGCGCGTCACGACGGCGCACTTCGTCCCGTCGATGCTCGCGGCCTTCCTCGACGAGCCGTCCGCCGCGGGCTGCACCGGGCTGCGACGCGTACTGTGCAGCGGCGAGGCCCTGCCCGCGCCGGTCGCCGAACGGTTCCGCGCGACGCTCGGCGCCGAGCTGCACAACCTGTACGGGCCCACCGAGGCATCGGTGGACGTCACGTCCTGGCAGGTGACCGAGCCGGGCCCGGTGCCGATCGGCACGCCCGTCTGGAACACGCGCCTGCTCGTCCTGGACGCGCGGCTGCGCGCCGTGCCGCCCGGCGTCGCCGGCGAGCTGTATCTCGCCGGCGTCCAGCTCGCGCGCGGCTACCTCGGCCGGCCCGGCCTGACCGCCGAACGCTTCGTGCCCGACCCGTACGGCGGGCCGGGGGAGCGGATGTACCGCACCGGCGACCTGGTCCGCTGGACCGGCGACGG
>NZ_JBHLZP010001149.1:0-952 GCF_042429965.1 Actinoallomurus acaciae | reverse complement strand
CTGGGCGACGCCGTGGCACGGAGGGGAGCCCGCCCGGCGCGGCTGGGGGCCGCCGCGCGGCCGGCCCTTCGGCCCGCTCCTGCTCGTCGCTCTGATCGTCTCCGCGGTCACCGGCGGCTGGTGGGTGGTGTTTCCCCTCCTCGCCTGCCTGTGGCTCGTGGTCGCCTTCCGGGGAATACGTCACGCCCGGCGCCACCTGACCGCCCGGCGTTAGGGCGGTCGAAGAGACGGTCGGGCCTCGTGGATCGGTCCCCGGGCCGGTCCGGGGCGGTCACGCTCTCAGCAGGGTCGTGAGGCTGCGTACGGCGCGCCAGAGGTTCGGGTCGGTGGTCCCCGGCGCCAGGGCGGGGACGTCCTGTGGCGTCACCCAGCCGATCCCGGCGAACTCCCGCGTGTCGTAACGGATGATCTCCTCGGCTCCCGCCTGCACGGCGTACCAGAGGGAGACGTCCGTGTGGCTGCCGGCGCCGCGCGTCCGTGCCACGGAGACGAAGAACGGCGTCCGGCCGGTGGGCTCCAGTGGGACCGCCTCGGCGAACAGCTCCTCCCGGCACTCGCGGGCGACCGTCGCCCACGGGTCGCGGTCGGCCGGCTCGACGTGGCCGCCCGGCGGCAGCCGCAGCCCCGAGCCCCGGTGGTCGGTCAGCAGGAGACGGCCCGTACGCGGGTCGACGACGGTGAAGTAGGAGACCAGGTGCACGGCCGGCACATCCGGCTTGCGGACCCGGTAGAGCGGGGCGCCGCCGGCCGCCCAGTCCCGTGCGTACCGGCGGTGCGCGGCCTCGATGCCGTCGGCGGGGCGGAGCCGGTCGAGCAGGCCCACGAGATGGGCCCTCGGGCCCGGCCCCGCCGGCTCGTACGGGATGGGCGGGGGCTCAGGCGGCATGGCGGGAGAGCGTACCGATCGGGTCCTCGAGGAGGGGCTCGAAGGCCAGTTCGGCGGCGACGGCTT
>NZ_JBHLZP010001148.1:0-953 GCF_042429965.1 Actinoallomurus acaciae | reverse complement strand
GACCTGGGCGACCATGCGCGGCCGTCCGGCGCGGCCCGCCGCCGACCAGGAGCGCTCCACGCTGCGGAACAGCCCGCCGGCCATCGCGAGGGGCGCGGCGCACAGGTAGCCGTCGCCCCAGCGGGCGACGCGTTCGAGGGCGGCCGGGGCGAAGGCGCCGATGAGCACCTCCGGCCCGCCGTCGCGGGCGGGCACCGGGCCGATCGGGCCGGCGCCCTGGCCGTACGGCTCTCCCGCCCAGACCCGCCGCAGGGTCGTGAGCTGTTCGTCGAGACGGCGCCCCCGCGTACGGATGTCGGTGCCGGCGGCCAGGTAATCGTCGGCCCGGCCGCCGACGCCGATGCCGAGCGTGAAGCGGCCGCCGGACATCAGGTCCAGCGTCGCGGTCTGTTTGGCGAGGAGCGCCGTCTCGCGCAGCGGGCCGAGGAGCACCTCGGTCTGCAGCCGGATCCGTGTCGTGGCTCCGGCGATGGCGGCGAGCGTCACGAGCGGCTCGGGGTTGGCGTACACGAGACGGTCGAGCAGGCCGAGCGTCGAGAAGGGGCCGGCGTCGGCACGTCGCGCCCACGAGAGCAGCGACGGCGGATCGGTGATCGGCAGGCCGAGACCTACGTTCATGGAAGGAACCTCCGGAAGGGCAAGCGAACAACGGTTGTCGCCCCTCCACCGCCGCCGGTCGCGGCGGGCTCCCGTACTGCGACGTCATTCCCAGGGAGCACTCGGATCGCGGTCATCGTACCGGACGCCACGGCCCGGGAGCCGTGGCGTCGTGCGGTCAGCGGCGGACCGCGCAGAGGACGCGGTCGTTCCCGTGCTGCCAGAGCGTGCCCACCTCGCCGAAGCCCGCGTCGCGGAGCGCCGCGACGTGGACCGCCAGCCCGCCGGACTCCGAGCCGTGGTGCCCGGAGGCGGCCGTACGGTCCGGGGTGAGCGCGGCCAGCGCCGGGTCGGCC
>NZ_JBHLZP010001147.1:0-962 GCF_042429965.1 Actinoallomurus acaciae | reverse complement strand
GGCCGCCCCGGCCGCGAGCAGCGGCAGGCCGAGCAGTACGGCGGTCCAGGTCAGCAAGGTCAGCAGCAGTATCGCCACGCCGGCGCCCGCGAGGGCGAGTGCCGTGGCGGTCCGCACCGGGCGGGCCGGGGACGGGACCGCGCACGTCTCGGCGGGGACGACCGGCGGGGGATCCGAACGTACCGGCAGCCGGGAGACCGGTGCGATCGCCTTACGGCCCGCGCGCACCCGGAGGGTGTGCACGAGTTCGTCGCGGAACCCGGTGCCGAGCCGCCAGGCCTCGCGGGTCGCCTCGCGTGCCGAGGCTCGCGCGAGCATGGCGGCGTTCACCGCGTCGAGCGCGTCCGGCGCCGGCGGGGCGTACGGGGAGAACGCCGCGTCCACGTGCGCCACTCCGGACACGATCTCCCCGTCCGGCGCGGCGGCCAGGTACCCGCGGTGCTTGCGGACGAACCGCTGCCAGTCCGCCGCGCCCTTGGGATGGCCGTCGGCGACGCACGCGACGCTCCAGATGTTGGCCACCTTCTCCGGCCAGGACGGGTCGAGCCGCAGGGCGCGTCCGCGCGTCTGCACCACCGAGGTCGAGGTGGTGGCCGAGGTGAGGTCGATGAGCGCGTTGACGCCGCGGGCGTCCCAGCCCTCGCCGAGCAGGGCGCGTGTGCCGATGAGGACCCGGCAGCGCCCCTCCTCGAAGAATGCCGTGACCAGGCGTACCCAGGTGCGGGCCGACCAGGAGCCCTCGATGACGTACACGCCGCCGTCCTCGGTGAGCGACAGGTCCGGCCGGTCCGCCCAGGCGAGGAACGCCCGTGCCGTGGCCGGTCCGGCGGCGACCGTGCGGCCGGTCACGAGCATCGGCCCGAGCGGGGCGGTGCGCTCGTCGGCCACCAGGTTGCCGAGCACGAGCCAGGCCGAGCCCGCCTCCGGCTCCAGCACGCCGTGCAGCCGGGCGGGCAGGCGGG
>NZ_JBHLZP010001146.1:0-966 GCF_042429965.1 Actinoallomurus acaciae | reverse complement strand
GGACGGTCGCCGACCCCGCACGCGTCGTGCTCGCCGTCACCGCGGCGATCGGCGACGGCGACCTGTTCGGGGCCGGCGCGGACCGTACGCCGCTCGAACGCCTCGGCGCCATGCTCGCCGGGCACGACCTGCTCCTCGTCCTCGACAACTGTGAGCACGTCGTCGACGCCGCCGCCCGCCTCGCCGAGCATCTCCTCGCCGCGGCGCCGGGCGTCACCATCCTCGCCACGAGCCGGGAGCCCCTCGCGATCGCGGGCGAGACGCTCGTGCCGCTGGCGCCGCTCGGCCTCGACGGGCCCGCGGCCCCCGCCGTCGCGCTCTTCACCGACCGCGCCCGTGCGGTACGGCCCGGCTTCGTCGCCAATGACGCCGTGGCCGGTGTCTGCCGTGAGCTGGACGGCATCCCGCTGGCGATCGAACTGGCCGCCGCCCGGCTGCGGTCGCTGACGCTCGGGCAGCTCACCGAGCGGATCGGCGACCGGTTCGGGCTGCTCGAACGCGGCAGCCGCACGTCGCTGCCGCGTCACCGTACGCTGCGGGCCGTCGTCGACTGGAGCTGGGACCTGCTCGACGACGCCGAGCGCGCGGTGCTCCGCCGGCTGTCGGTCTTCCCCGGCGGGGCGACGGTGGAGGCCGTCACCGAGGTCTGCGCGCCCGAGGGCGATCCGGTCGACCTGCTCGCCGGGCTGGTCGACAAGTCGCTGCTCATCATGGCCGAGACCGACCAGGGCGTCCGGTACCGCATGCTGGAGACCGTCCGCGAGTACGCCGGGGAGCGCCTGGACCGGTCGGAGGAGGCCGGGCGCGTACGGGAGGCGCACGCCGCGTACTTCCTGGCCCTGGCCGAGACCGCCGAACCCCGGCTGCGCGGCCCCGCGCAGCTCGCCTGGCTGGCACGCCTCGACGCCGAGCAGGGCAACCTGGACGCCGCGCTCGGCCACGCGCTCGCCCGCGGCGACCACGAGC
>NZ_JBHLZP010001145.1:0-968 GCF_042429965.1 Actinoallomurus acaciae | reverse complement strand
CCTGGTCTCGGCGGGGGCGACGCCGGGGCGCGCCGCGCGGGTCGCGACGCTGGTGGTCGCCTCGGTCGAGGGCGCCACCCTGCTCTGCCGCGCGCGCCGCTCGCTGGAACCGCTCGACGACGTGACGGCGGAGCTGGAGGACCTCATCGCCGCGGCGTGCGAGACGGGCTGACCGGCTGCGATCATGCGCGCATGACCCCCGACGAGTTGCTCACCACCACCCGCACCGTACGCCGGCGTCTCGACCTGACCCGCCCGGTCCCGCCCGAGCTGATCCGCGAATGCCTGGAGATCGCGCTGCAGGCGCCGAGCGGCGGCAACAAACAGGGCTGGCACTGGGTCGTCGTCACCGACCCGGACCAGCGCGCCGCGATCGGCCGGGTGTTCACGCGTGCGGCACGGGAGTACCTGGCATCGGACCACGCCGCGCCCCGGCTGTTCGCCGACGACCCCGAGCGCGCGCCGGTCCAGCGCCGCATCGGGGAGGGAGTCGCGTACCTCGCCGAGCACATCGCGGAGGTGCCGGTGCTGGTCCTCCCGTGCCTGCGCGTGACGTCCGTGCCGAGCGGCGGGCAGGCCGCGCTGTGGGCCTCGCTGCACCCGGCGACGTGGAGCTACATGCTCGCCGCCCGCGCACGGGGACTCGGCACCGCGTGGACGGCGCTGCATCTGGCGTACGAACGGGAGGTCGCCGAGCTGCTCGGGCTGCCGGAGGACGTTCGCCAGGGCTCCCTGATCCCGACGGCCTACTACACCGGAGAGACGTTCCGCCCCGCCCGCCGGCAGCCGCTGGAGGAGGTCCTGCACCTGGACCACTGGTGAGACCCCACCGCCCGGGGGCCTAGATGATTGATTCCAAGGGATCGTCTGCGTGCATAGGACGAGGGGAGTTCAACGTCGGTGTGTGAAGACAGAGCTGGACTCCCTCGCGACCGCGCTGTAGGTGAAGACCGACGATCTGTTGAAGG
>NZ_JBHLZP010001144.1:0-970 GCF_042429965.1 Actinoallomurus acaciae | reverse complement strand
CGCGCCCGGCGGCCGCCGCGCGCGACCGTGGTCTCCAGCAGCGCGCCGACCCGGCGCAGCGGCTCGGCCAGCCGGGCGAACGGCTCGCCGTCGATCAGAGCCCGCCCGCCGGTCGGCCGGTCCAGGCCGAGGATCATCCGCATGGTGGTGGACTTGCCGGCGCCGTTCGGCCCCAGAAAGCCGGTCACCCGTCCAGGGCGCACCGTGAACGACAGGTCCTCGACGGCGACGGTCGTGCCGTACCTCTTGCTCAGGTTCCGTACTTCGATCACCCGTTCCACGCTAGGAACGGGCCGGGCGCGGGACAGTCCTCGAAAGTCGACGACTCCGCCGACCAAGGTCGGCGCGGCCCCGGGCGACGTAGCCTGCTGCGCATGGGCCGACACCTCCTCGCCGCCGCCGCCGTCGTCGTGGCGGATACGGCGCTGCTCGCCGCCGCGTACGGGAACGCGCTCCACGTGTGGGGCGTCCTGGTCTGCGCACTCGTGCTCGCGCTGGTCGTCGTGCTGTCCCACCGGGTCCCGGTCGCGGCCTTCACCGTCGCGCTCGGGATCTTCGTGGCGGTCGGCGGCGCGTACGTCCTGCTCCTGTGGACGGCCTACCAGGCCGGTCGTCGCGTCGTGTCTCGCGGTGGCACGGCGGCCGCCGTCGGCGCGGCGCTCGGCGGCCTGGGCGGCAAGCTCCTGGTCCGGCCGCCCGAGCCCCGGTCGATCCCGGGCTTCGTCTGCGCGTATGTCGTGTTCGTCGCCCTGCCGCTGCTCGTCGGCCGCTACCTCGCCCAGCACGAGCGGCTGCTGTCGGCGCTCGACCGGAACAACCGCCGGCTCCGCCGGGAGCGTGAGCTGCTCGCCGAACGCGAACGCCTGCGCGAGCGGCTGCGGATCGCACGGGACATGCACGACTCGCTCGGCCACCGGCTCAGCCTCGTGACCATCCAGGCGTCGGCGCTGGAGGTGTCGGTGCCGCCGCC
>NZ_JBHLZP010001143.1:0-971 GCF_042429965.1 Actinoallomurus acaciae | reverse complement strand
GGCCGGACGACTCGACCCCACCGGCCTGGGCATCGCCGTCGCACGGGTCAACGTGTTCAACTACGTCGGCTTCGTGCTCGGCGCGGTCATCGCGGGCGCCGTCGCGTCGGACCTGTGGATCGCCTACGCCGTCGGCGCCGCGCTCACCCTCGTGATCCTCGGGGCCGCCCGGGGCTTCGACCCGGCACCGCTCGCCCGGGTCGGCCCGGACACCCCGGCCGCCGAGCGTCCCGCCGCCTGACGGAGACGGGACCCGCGACGCGCGTGGGCGCGCTCAGTAGGGCGCGCTCAGTAGGGCCTGCCCCAAAGCCCCGCTGTCCGGCTAGGCGACGCCTCGCCGTGTTGTCGTCGGTCGACAGCCGAACCGGGCTGACTCCCTCCTCCGCCTTGCGACGCGCCGCCGGACACCACTTGCCACGGACGGGGCTTTGGGGCAGGCGCTAGTGGCGCGAGCCCTCTTCCTGCTCGATGCGCCTCATGGCCTTCTCACCGGCGCGTTCGGCCTCTTCCGGTGACATGTCGGCGAGGGCGATGCGCAAGGCGACCTCGGCCGCGTCCGCCGCCGCTCTCGCGGTGATCGTGTGAGTGTGGGCGCGTTCGATCTCACCGAGACCGATGCAGTCGAAGGCGACTTGCGTATCGTGGGCCGCCAGTTCCAGCTGGCGGGCTGCTTCGTCCAGGCTCATCACATTCCTCCATCGTTGTCGCGGTATTACCCACCATCACCGGCCCCACACGCGTCTTCAGGTGTCGCCGGTCCCACACGGTCCGCGATATCGGCGAGCGTAGTCGACGCGCTACTCTTCGCGCCCCGGAAGCCCTCAGGACGCCGCGCCGTACAGGCCGGCGAACCACGCGACCGGACCGTCGCCCGCATCGGCGCCGGGGTGGACACGGACCCGGATCCGGGCGGCGCCGGTGCCCGCCGGCAGCCGGAGCGATCGCGCCGACGGGCTGCCGCTCACGGCGGC
>NZ_JBHLZP010001142.1:0-972 GCF_042429965.1 Actinoallomurus acaciae | reverse complement strand
CGCTCCTGTCCATGGACATCCGCGAGCTCGACCGGCGCGCCCTCGCGTACGCCGGGCAGGTCATCGACGACGTCGGCGACGGGCGACTGACCCTGCCGACTCCCTGCCCCGACTGGACCCTCCACGGGCTGCTCCGGCACATCGTCGGTCAGAACGAGGGCTTCGCCGCCGCCGCACGCGGCCGGGGAGCGGCCCTGTCCGTGTGGCGCGACGGGCGGCTGGGCGCGGACCCGCCCCGCGCCTTCGCGGCGTCGGCGAAGCTCGTCAACGAGGCGTTCGGCGAGGAGGGCGTGCTCGACCGGCCGTTCGACCTGCCCGAGGTCCGCGACGGGCTCACGATCCCCGGCGCGATCGGCTTCCACTTCCTCGACACCCTCGTGCACGCCTGGGACGTCGCCGCCACGGTCGGCGCCGCGTGGGAACCCGATGGCGAGCTCGTCACGGCCGCCCTCGGCATCGCCGCCCAGGTGCCACGGGACCCGGAGTCGCGCGGCCCCGGCCTCGCCTTCGAACCGGTGATCGCGGTGCCCGTCGGCCTGCCGGACGGCGACCGGCTGCTCGCCGTGCTCGGCCGCTCGCCCGGCTGGACTCCTCCCAGCGGGGAAATCCGTTGACCCATGCGCGAGGGATCGGCACCGTGGCCGGATGCTGATCCGACGAGAGACGCCCGAGGACGTCGCGGCGGTCCACGCCGTGACCTCCGCGGCGTTCGCCGGTCCGGGCTCGACCGGCGAGGTGACCGAGACCCGTCTGCTGGGGGAGCTGCGCGCCTGCGACGCGTGGCTCCCCGCCCTGTCGCTCGTCGCGTGCGAGGGACGGCGCGGAGAGGTGCTCGGCCACGTCGTCTGCACCCGGGGGCACGTGGCCACCGTGCCCGTCCTCGCGCTCGGCCCGCTGAGCGTCCGGCCGGGGGACCAGCGCCGCGGCGTCGGGCAGGCGCTGGTCCACACCGTCCTGGGCGCGGCGGACGCC
>NZ_JBHLZP010001141.1:0-976 GCF_042429965.1 Actinoallomurus acaciae | reverse complement strand
GCCACCGCGCTGATCACCAACAGCGACCACCTGGCCCACGTCGTCTACGCGGTGGCGGCCGGACGCGGCGTGCGCATCCCCGGCGACCTCTCCGTGGTCGGCCACGACGACCTGCCCACCTCGGCCCTGCTCGCTCCCCCGCTCACCACGTTGGCCGTCGACCGTCGCGCCATCGGCGTCACCGCGGCCGGCCTGCTCATCGACGCCCTCGCCGGCCGGCCGCCCGCGACACGCGACGTCAGCCTGCCCACCACCCTGCTCGTCCGCGGCTCGACCGCTCCGCCCCCGCGCTGAGCCCCGCCCGTACTCAAACGTTAAAGTGGCTCCCCTCGACCGGACGTGAGGAGCCGCCCGTGGAACCGCCCCCGTACGCACCGGGAACGACCACCAGGACGATCAGGCGGGCCGCGACCGCACGGGCCGGGAGCGTGGCCCCGTACCGCGTGCTGGCCGACGGACCGGGCGAGCCGCACACGGTCCGCACCGACCTGGTGCCGGAACGGGCGCCGGAGCCGGGCGGATCGGTGGTGCTGCGGACGGTGCACATCACCGACCTCCAAATCGCGGACCTGGCCTCGCCGGCACGCGTGGAGTTCCTCCAGGAGCTGGAGGGCACGCCCGGCCTGCGGCTGATGCTGCCGGCCTACCGGCCGCAGGAGTTCCTCGCCCTGCACGGCGCCGAAGCCATGATCCGGACCCTGCGCGACCCGGTGGCGGCCGGCGGGCCGATCGATCTCGTGCTGACCACGGGCGACAACACCGACAGCGCGCAGGCCAACGAGCTGCGCACCTGGCTCGACCTGCTCACCGGGGCCGCGCCGATCGACCCGTTGCGCGGTGCGGGCGCGCTGGACGAGACGCCGTCGGCCGTCCGCGGCGGCGCGTACTGGAACCCCGAGCCCGGCCCGGCCGACGTCTGGAAGCGCGAGCGCGGCTTCCCCGACGTGCCGGGCCTGCTGGCCGAGGCGGCCATGCC
>NZ_JBHLZP010001140.1:0-979 GCF_042429965.1 Actinoallomurus acaciae | reverse complement strand
ACCGGTCACTGCGATGACCGGCGGCGGGCCCTTCCTCCCGCACGGATCCATCAGCGCCTCGTGGCGCACGGCTTTTCTCGTCCACGCACAGAACCACGGCCCGCTCAGGTGGGTTGTGGTAGAGCCCGATCACGTCGACGACCTTGTCCACGAACTGCGGGTCGGTGGACAGCTTGAACGAGTCCTGTATGTGCGGCTTGAGGTCGAACCTGCGCCAGATCCGCCCGATCGTGGACTCCGACAACCCGCTGCGTTTGGCCATCGATGCCCGCGACCAGTGCGTGGCACCTTCGGGCGTCTCCTCCAGCGTCGCCACCAGCACCTGCTCGACCTGATCCAGCAGGATCGAGGGCGGACGGCCCGGCCGCGGCTCATCGACCAGCCCTCCCAACCGCTCGGCGATGAAACGACGCCGCCACCGGGCGACCATGCCCGCCGACACCCTCAGATCAGCCGCCACCCGCTTGTTCGAGCCGCCATCCGCACAGCCCAACACGATCTTGGACCTGAGCGCGAGCGCTTGGGAGCTCTTGGCACGCCGTGACCACCACACCAACTGGACACGTTCGTCTTCACTCAGCACCAGGCCAGCCCTGGGCCGCCCGGAACGCTCACCATCGGCCAGGCCATCCAGCCGGGCCTCGATGAACCGCTTACGCCACTTACCCACCGTCGCCGTGGTCACCCCCACCTCGGCCGCGATCCCCTCGTTCACCACACCCGGCTCCGCACACGCCAGTACGATCCGCGCCCGCAACGCGACCTTCTGCGACAACGACCCCATCGACCAACGAACAAGCTGATCACGCTCATCATCGGTCAGCTTCACCTCGGCCGCAGGACGGCCCATCCGCGCCATGAACAAAACATACCGATTTAAAACCAAGTTTTCCGGCGCAGGACACTAGTACTACATGGCTAGATCTGTAGGACCTGGAGGCGCAAGCGTCGCCGGAAGTGGTTCCTGCGTGCTTGGGCT
>NZ_JBHLZP010001139.1:0-980 GCF_042429965.1 Actinoallomurus acaciae | reverse complement strand
GCGGACCAGGTCGCCGGTGCGGTACATCCGCTCCCCCGGCGCCCCGTACGGGTCGGCGACGAACCGTTCCGCGGTCACGCCGGGGCGGCCGTGGTAGCCACGGGCCAGGCCCGAGCCGGCCAGGTACAGCTCGCCGGGCACCCCGGGCGGCAGGTGCCGCAGCGCGCCGTCGAGCACGTACGCCCGGCCGCCGTGGACGGGCCGGCCGACGAGCAGCCGGTCGCTGTCGCCCACCCGGGCGACGAGCGCGTCGACGGTGGCCTCGGTCGGGCCGTAGAGGTTGTACGCCTCGGTGCCGGACAGGGCCGCCAGCTCGGACCAGAAGGAGGGGGCGACGGCCTCGCCGCCGACGCCGACGACGGCGAGCGGGCAGCGGCCCCCGTCCATCAGGCCCGCGGCGGCGAGCTGCGCGAAGTGCGACGGCGTCAGCTCCAGGAAGTCCAGGCGCTCGCGGCGGATCAGCGCGATGAGCTGCTCCGGGTCGCGGCGGACCTCCTCGGTGACCACGTGCACGGCGTGCCCGTCCAGCAGCCACGCCTGCGGCTGCCAGGACGCGTCGAAGGAGAACGACCACGCGTGGCCGACGTTGAGGTGCCGCCGCCCCGTCGCGGCCCTGGCCGGCTCGTACAGGTCGGTCCGGTGGCTGTGGAACAGGTGGACGAGGTTGCGGTGCGTGACCACGACGCCCTTGGGCGTCCCCGTCGAACCCGACGTGTAGATGACGTACGCCGGGTGCGCGGGCCGCGCCGGGGCGAGCCGGTCGGCATCGGTGAGGTCGCGCGGGTCGCCGTCGCCGGGCAGCGAGCCGAGCAGGACCTCGTCGAGGACGAGGACGGGCGCGGCGTCGTCCGTCATCGCGGCGCGGCGTGCCACCGGGTACGCGGGGTCGAGCGGCAGGTAGGCCGCGCCGGCCTTGAGGACGCCGAGGATCGCCATGAGCATCTCGGCGGAGCGGGGCAGCGACAGCGCCACGACCCGCT
>NZ_JBHLZP010001138.1:0-981 GCF_042429965.1 Actinoallomurus acaciae | reverse complement strand
CGGTGCGGGAGGCCCTCCCGGCACTGGTGGGCTCGCTGCTCACGATCGGGCTGAGCCTGGGCGGGATGGCCGTGCTCGACTGGCGGTTCCTGCTGGCGGCGCTGGTCTCGGTGCCGGTTCAGCTGTACACCGTCCGCCGGTACGGCCACCGCGCCGGCCTGCTGTACGCCGCGCAGCGGGTGGCGGTCGGGGCGCAGCAGCACGAACTGCTCGCCACGATCGACGGTGCCGGGACCGTGCGCGCGTTCCGGCTGGCCGACCGGCACGTCGGCAAGGTGGAGCGCCGGTCGCGGGCCGCGGTGGAGCTGCTGCTGCGCGGCATCTCCCTGCAGACACGCTTCTACAGCAGGCTGCACGTCGCGGAGTATCTCGGGCTGGCGTCCGTGCTGGTCGTCGGATTCGTCATGGTCCGCCACGGGATGACCACGGTGGGCACCGCGACCGCCGCCGCGCTGTACTTCCACGGGCTGTTCGGGCCGATCAACATGGCGCTGTCGCTGGTGGACGACGCCCAGGCCGCCGCGGCGGGGCTTTCCCGCCTCGTCGGGGTGGCGGACCTTCCCGCGCCGGCCACGGCGGCGTCTCCCGCCAACCGGGACTCCTCGATCGAGGTGTCGGGCGCGACCCACGCGTACGTGCCGGGCCGCCCGGTCCTGCACGACGTGTCGCTGGAGGTGGCCCCCGGGGCGCGGGTCGCGCTGGTCGGCGCAAGCGGGGCGGGCAAGACCACGCTCGCCAAGCTCATCGCCGGGGTTCATCGGCCGGACAGCGGCTCGGTGCGCGTGGGCGGCGCCGAGCCGGAGCCGGGCAAGCCGGTCGTCCTGGTGACCCAGGAGGTCCACGTCTTCGCCGGCACTCTGGCCGAGGACCTGCGGCTGGTCGCGCGCGAGGCGACGGACGCCGACCTGCGTACGGCGCTGGAGCGGGTCGGGGCGCTCGGGTGGGCGACGCGCCTGCCCGACGGGCTGGACACCGAGATCG
>NZ_JBHLZP010001137.1:430-1416 GCF_042429965.1 Actinoallomurus acaciae | reverse complement strand
CCGCGGCTGATCCCCTGCCGTTGCAGGAAACGCACGTTGACCGCCATCGCCCCCGCGCCGGCGGGCAGCAGATGGTTGGCGAAGGACGCCGCGAACTGGACGGCGAGCACCCGCCCGAACGGCGGGCGTACCGGGATGGTGCCGAGCAGCGACACCGCACCGGCGAGCCACATCGCCACGGTGGCGAGCGCCGCGAGCACGAGCCACTCCCCGTCCGCGCCGGCCAGGCTGTCCCCGCCGGCGTCGACGGCCGTACGGTGCGCGACGCCCAGCACGACCACGGCCAGTGCGGCGCCTGCGCCCAGCAGCACCTTCACGGTGGGACGCCGCAGACGCCTCCCGGCCGCCGTGCCGTCGGAATCCGCGGACCGCCGGGACCGTTCCCTCACACCAGCCCCAATCCGTTCGGACGCCATCAACTATCGCGATAGTACTTTCCTCCGGACGGGATGGCTCGCGCTCAGCCGGGGTTCCGCGGCTCGCCATGGCGGCGCCACCCGGCGGCGGCAGGGGTGGAGCGTACGGGCAGGGCGCGGTGGAAAGGACCGGGCGGTTCGCCCCGCCGTTCGGGACGCCGGCGTCAGACCGGGCGGTCCGCCGAGGAGCCTTTCGACGGCGACCGTCGCGATGAGGAGCGCGGACCGCCTCGCCGGGCAACCGTGCGGGCCCGCGCCCGGTCCCCGGCCCGTGACCCCTTCGTGGCGTACGGGTCGGTGTTCGCGGCGGAGAAACCGATCACCACCGGCTGGAGCGTGGGCAGGACCGTCCCGCGAGACTCCGCGTCCTGCCGGGAGTAGGTGAGGCCGAAGTTCGCGATCGGCGCGCCGGCCCACAGCAGTTCGTCCAGCGCGTCCTCGATGAGCAGGTCGCCGCCACCTCCTCGCTGGCAGGCGGCAGGTGTACGCCGTCGGCGATGAGGTTCCGCTCGGACTCGCCCCCGGCCCCCATGAGGAGGAGCACCTGGCGCAGCGCATCCTCGTCGGACA
>NZ_JBHLZP010001137.1:0-359 GCF_042429965.1 Actinoallomurus acaciae | reverse complement strand
CATGAGGAGGAGCACCTGGCGCAGCGCATCCTCGTCGGACAGCCTCCTCACCGGCCAGCAGCACGTGCACGCCGTCGGCGATGAGGTTCCGCTCGGACTCGCCCCCGGCCCCCATGAGGAGGAGGGAGCACCTGGCGCAGCGCATCCTCGTCGGACGGTTTCGCCGGACCGGCCAGGATCTCGGAGGTCAGGTCCTGGCCCGGCCGACTTCGGTTCAGCGCGATCAGCTCGGTGATGCCCCGGGTGAGCTCGGCGTTCGCCTTCTCCGCGCCGTCGCCGACCTGCGCCTCGCCGACGGCCGCGCGCACGGCGCGACCTGTGCCCGGTGGGCCCGTGCCGTGGCCGGGCTCCGGCACGGC
>NZ_JBHLZP010001136.1:0-987 GCF_042429965.1 Actinoallomurus acaciae | reverse complement strand
ATCTCCCGGCGGTCGCGCGCGGCGCGCGTCTGCGCGCTGATGGAACGCATGCTCGGCCGTCCGCACCAGGGCCGTACCGTGCTCCTGGACGAGTTGCACCGGATCTCCGACCCGCGCTCGGCCGCCGCCGTACGGTTGCGGCTGCGGCTCGTCGCCGACAGCCTGATCCGCAGCGACTTCCGGGCCGCCAACGCCGTGCTGGAGCTGATGCCCGACAGCGCGCCGGAGTGGGAGCCCGGGCTGGAGATGGCGACCGCGTCGCTGCGCCCGCTGCCGTCGCTGGCCGCCGGGCGCATCGCCGACGCGGTGCGGCACATCGACCGGGCCGACCGCCTCGTCGCCGCGGCGCCCGACGAGCACCTCGCCGAGTGGATGGACATCATCACCTGGCTGTGCTGGACCGAGACCATGATGGGACGGCACCAGAGCGCCCGGCGGCGCTTCGACCGCGCCATCACGGTCGCCCGGTCCACCGGGCAGAGCTACATGGTCCCCCACCTGATGGCGGGCCTGGCGCGCGCCCTCGTCATGCTCGGCCGGCTCGCCGACGCGGCGATCGCCGCCGAGGAGGCCGCCGGGGTGGCGCGGCTGCTCGGCACGGGCCAGGAGCTCGTCATGGCGCTCACCCAGCAGTGCCTCGTGGCGAGCTGGACCGGCCACGACGAGGAGGCCCTGCGGTTCGGGGAGCAGGCCATGGCCCTGTCCGCCGACACGGTCGAGTGGTGGGGCGCGATGGCCCAGTACGTCCACGCGCTCGCGCTCGTCAACGCCGGCCGGGTCGACGAGGGCGCCGAGGCCCTGGTGACGGCCTGCAACGGATTCGTCCGGCCCAAGATCGATCCGGCCGCGCTGATGGCGTGCTGTGAGGTGATGGCCCGGATCGAGGCCGAGCGCGGACGGCGCGACGAGGCGCGGGTGTGGGCCGAGCGGGCCGGCAAGCTCGCGCATCCGAACGTCCCGGCCGGCGTCGGCCTCGCCGCGCTGGCC
>NZ_JBHLZP010001135.1:1006-1320 GCF_042429965.1 Actinoallomurus acaciae | reverse complement strand
CGGTGCCGGCGGCGGCGCTGGTCGTGGCGATCGGCGCGGTGCCGCCCGCGCAGGCGTGGGCCCAGGTCCGGGAGCTGCTGCCGGTCGTCGGGTTCCTGGCCGCCGTCCTCGTGCTGGCGGAGCTGTGCGACGACGAGGGCCTGTTCACCGCCGCCGGTGACCTGATGGCGGGGATCTGCCGGGGCCGTCCCGAACGCCTGCTCGGCGGTGTCTTCGCCGTCGCCGCGCTGGTCACCGCGGTGCTCAGCCTGGACGCGACGGTCGTGCTGCTGACGCCGGTGGCGTTCGCGCCGGCGGCGCGGGCCGCCGCTGCC
>NZ_JBHLZP010001135.1:0-988 GCF_042429965.1 Actinoallomurus acaciae | reverse complement strand
GCCTGCACGCATCTGGCCAACTCGGCCTCGCTGCTGCTGCCGGTGTCGAACCTGACGAATCTGCTGGCCTTCTCCGCCACCGGGCTGACCTTCGCGCGGTTCGCGGGGCTGATGGCGCTGCCCTGGCTGGCCTCGATCGCGGTGGAGTACGCGGTCTTCCGGTGGT
This sequence comes from Actinoallomurus acaciae, assembly GCF_042429965.1. Lineage (NCBI taxonomy): Bacteria > Bacillati > Actinomycetota > Actinomycetes > Streptosporangiales > Thermomonosporaceae > Actinoallomurus > Actinoallomurus acaciae. The sequence continues at coordinate 822 of NZ_JBHLZP010001135.1, read as the reverse complement.
TCTTCCGCGCCGACCTGGCGGCCTGGGCCACCCCCGCCGAGCCGGCGCGGCGGCCGCGCCTGCCGGTGTTCACCCTGGTCGTGCTGGCGCTGACGCTGGCCGGGTTCGCGCTGGTCTCCCTCGCCGGGCACAACCCGGCCTGGGCGGCGCTGGCCGGTGTGCTGGTGTTGGCGACGCGGGCGCTGGCCCGGCGGCGTACGGGCGTGCGGAGGCTGGTCGGGGCGGCGAACCCGCTGTTCTGCCTGTTCGTGCTGGCGCTCGGTGTCGTGGTCAAGGCCGTGACCGACAACGGGCTGGGCGCCGTGGCGCGGCACGTGCTGCCGCACGGTTCGAGCCTGCCCGCGCTGCTGGCGGTGACGGCCGTCGCGGCGCTGCTCGCGAACCTGATCAACAACCTGCCCGCCGTGCTGGCGCTGGTGCCGCTGCTCGCGTCGGGCGGGCCCGGACCGGTGCTCGCGGCCCTGATCGGAGTGAACGTCGGCCCCAACCTCACCTATGTCGGGTCGCTGGCCACGCTGCTGTGGCGGCGGGTCCTGCACGAGCGCGACGCGGAACCGGCCCTGGGCGACTTCACCCGGCTGGGGCTGGTCGCGGTGCCGGCCACGCTGGCGGCGGCGACAGTGGCACTGTGGGTGATGCTGAGTGTGTTCGGAGGATGAGACATGCCTGTGGCAACGATCATCTGGATCACGGAGGGCACGTGGCAGGCGGCGGTCGACGCGGCCCGCACGCTCGCCCCGCCGGACGCGGAGTTCACGCTGCTGCACGTCAGCGGCGGTGAGCCGGCCGGCGCGGCGCTCGCGGCGGTCGCCGGGCTGGAGG
>NZ_JBHLZP010001134.1:0-995 GCF_042429965.1 Actinoallomurus acaciae | reverse complement strand
TCGCGTACCCGAGGACGAGCGCCGCCGGGCGGCCCTCCGCCGCGTGCCAGTAGCCGGCGGAGTGCAGGCCCTGCGCCAGTACCCCGGCCCGTGCGCCGGCGGTGAGCAGCGCCCGCTCCCGCTCCACCGAGGCCACCGGCAGGAGCGCGTGCAGGCCCGCCGAGATGCCCTCCAGCGGCGTCGAGGTCACCGCGGCCAGCCGTTCGGCCAGCTCCGTACGGCGCCGTCCGTAGGTCAGCCGCAGCCTCCGGACATGCCGGTCGTAGTCGCCGCGGGCGATGAGGTCCGCGAGCGCGAGCTGGTCGAGGACGGGTACCGCCGCGGCGGTGTCCTCAAGGGTGTCCAGCAGCGGTTCGCGGATCTCCTCCGGCACCACGAGCCAGCCGATTCGTACGCCGGGTGCGAGCGCCTTGCTGGTGGTCCCGCCGTACACGACGCGGTCGGGCGCCAGCGCCTGCAACGCCCCGACCGGACGCTGGTCGTAGCGGAACTCCCCGTCGTAGTCGTCCTCGATGACGTACGCGTCGTTCCGGCGTGCCCAGTCCACGAAGGCGGTACGGCGGCCGGGAGCGAGGACGGCGCCCCGAGGATGCTGATGCGCCGGTGTCAGGAGGACCGCTCCGACGCCGCCGTCCAGCGCGGACGGGTCGGCGCCGTCCGCGTCGACGGCCAGCGGGACCGTCTCCAGGCCCGCGGCCTCGATCAGCCCGCGATGACGGTCGAGGCAGGGGTCCTCGGCCCCCGCTCGCCGCACGCCCAGCCGCTCGAACGTACGGGCCAGCAGCGCCAGCCCGTGGGAGAACCCGGCCGTGACGACCACGCTCTGGGCGGTGGCCCGTACGCCCCGCGTACGGGAGACGTAGTCCGCGACGGCGGCCCGGAGGTCCGGCAGGCCGGCGTACTCGCCGTAGTCGAACAGGCCCGGATCCGCGGTGGCGGCCGCCCGCCGGACGCTCGCGGCCCACCGGGCGCGGGGGAAGGAGCTGAGGTCGGGC
>NZ_JBHLZP010001133.1:0-995 GCF_042429965.1 Actinoallomurus acaciae | reverse complement strand
TCGGCCGTCCGTGAGTGGCGGGCCGGCCTCATCATCGCCGGGGTCGTTCGAGCCCGGCGGGGAGGGCGTCGCGTGCCGTCTCCGGGTCGGCGATCATCGCACGCACGGCGGCGGGTGACGGGCACGTCGAAAGGTCGACGCGGCGCAGCTCGGCCCGGACCTGTTCGGGCGGGGTCGCGCGCACGGCGGCGAGCTGGTCCTCCACCGAGGGCGCGGCCTCGCGCGGCGGAGGGCTGAGGAAGTCGGGCGTGTAGCCGCGCGGGGTCTGCACGGCGAGCGGCATCTCCGCCGGAGGGGCACCGCGCACCTGCTCCCACCAGGGCCGCAGGTACGGGTGGGAGCGCGGGTCGACGAACGCGCGCACGGCGTTGACCGTCTCCCACAGCGGGGAGGTGGCGAAGCGGCAGCGCAGCAGATCGCCGCCGCTCGCGACGAGACGCGTCACCGCCACGGCATTCGCCCCCTAACGAATCTTTCGCGCCCTCAGGGTAGGTTCTGCGAGCTTCGGGGCGTGAGCACCATCCCCCGGGCGGGGCGCTACCGCGACGCGTTCGCCTCCGCCGAGTTCCGCGCGCTGTTCGGCGCCCTCGTCGTGTCGATGCTCGGCTACGTCGTCGCCGGGCTGGCGCTGACCGTGCTGGTGTACCGGCGGACGCATTCGCCGCTGCTGTCGGCGCTGACCTTCACGGCGACGTTCCTGCCGTACCTGTTCGGCGGGACGCTGCTGTCCGGCCTGGTGGACCGGGTGCCGTCGCGGCGGCTGCTGGCCGGCTGCGACCTCGGCTGTGCCGCGATCGTCGCGGTGATGACCGTGCCGGGCGTGCCGGTGCCGGCGCTGTTCGCGCTGCTGTTCGCGATGAGCCTGCTGACCCCGGTCGCGACCGGGGCACGTGGCGCGCTGGTCGCCGACGTCCTGCCGCCGTAGGCGGTGGTCCCGGCGCGCTCGCTGCTGCGGCTGGTGGGACAGGGCGCCCAGGTCGCCGGGTACGCGGCCG
>NZ_JBHLZP010001132.1:0-995 GCF_042429965.1 Actinoallomurus acaciae | reverse complement strand
TGCTCGCGGAGCTGGCGGCGCTGTACGAGGGCGCCGAGCCGGCGCCGGTGCGCCCCTACCGCGACCATTTGGCCTGGCTGTCCGGCCGTGACACGGCGGCGGCCGGGTACGCGTGGCGGCGGGCCCTCGCCGGCCTCGCCGAGCCGACCCTGCTCGCCCCGGCCGGCCCGGCCGATCCGTCCGGCCCGCCCGAGACGGTCGAGCTGGCGCTGCCCGAGACGCTCACCGCGTGGCTCGGCACGATGGCCCGCGCACGCGGGCTGACGACGAACACGCTGGTGCAGGTCGCCTGGGGCATCCTGCTCGGGCGGATCACCGGCCGCGACGACGTGGTCTTCGGGGCCACGGTGTCGGGCCGCCCGCCGGAGCTGGCGGGCGTGGAGTCGATGATCGGCCTCTTCATCAACACCGTGCCGGTCCGCGTGCGGACCGACCCCACGGAGACGGTCGCGGCCCTGCTGACGCGGGTGGAGGACGAGCAGGCCGCGCTGATGGAGCACCAGTACCTGGGCCTCGCCGACATCCAGCGGGCGGCCGGGCTCGGGGAACTGTTCGACACGCTGCTCGTCTTCGAGAACTACCCCGACACCGCGGGCGCGGACGGCGGCCTGCCCATCGCCGACCTCGAAGGACGGGACGCCACCCACTACCCGCTCACGCTGGTCGCCGAGCCGGGCGAGCGCCTCCAGCTCGCCCTCGCCCACCGCGCCGGCCTGCTGTCCGCCGAGGACGCCCGCGACCTGCTCGTACGGCTCGGCCGGGTGCTCACCGCCTTCGCGGCCGACCCGGACGGCCCGGTGGAGGCCATCGACCTGCTGACCGACGGGGAGCGCCGGCGGGTCCTGCGCGACTGGAACGCCACCGACCACGACGTTCCCGCGACGACCCTCGCCCGCCTGTTCGCCGACCAGGCGGCCCGTACGCCGGAGGCGACCGCGCTGGTCTCCGGCGACCTGGAGCTGACCTACCGCGAGCTGGACGCGCGCGTCGCGCGG
>NZ_JBHLZP010001131.1:0-1000 GCF_042429965.1 Actinoallomurus acaciae | reverse complement strand
TCGCCGTCCCGGTCGTGGCCGGCCACACGCCGAGCGCGCGGTTCCGCGTGACGAACCTGGAGGGCCACGCGGTGACCGTCCGGCCGCGGGCGACGGCGACGCCCGGCCTGTCCGTGTCGACCGCCGCCGCCCCGGTGCGGATCCCCGCGCACGGATCGGTGACCGTCCCCGTCGCGGTGAGCGTGGCCGAGGGCACCTCGACGGGCACGGTGACGCTCACGGCGGGAGCGCGGAGCGCGCGGATCCCGGCCGAGGTCACGGGGAACCTCGTACGCGTCGCGACGATGTCGGCGTCCAGCACGCACAGCGGCTCCGACCCGGCGTGGGCGAATGACGGCGGCACCGACTCGGAGGTCTGGCTGAACGGCGTCGGCGGCTGGAACGACGACACCGCGGGAGACTTCCCCGACACGCTCACCGCGACCTGGGCCGCCCCGGTCTCCCTGGGACGGGTGCGCGTGCTGACCCTCGACAGCGGCAGGTCCCCGGCGTCGAAGGTGGGGCTGCGCGACTTCGACGTCGAGGCGCTCGTCGACGGGGACTGGCGCACGGTCGCCACGGTGCGCGGCAACACCGCGGGCACCGTCGAGCGGACGTTCGGCCCGGTCCCGGCGTCGGCGCTGCGGCTCGTCGTCCGCGACTCGAACGACCACAAGTACAGCCGGGTCATGGAGCTGGAGGGCTACGGCACGTGACGGGATAAAAAATAAATATTCGTTCAGTATTATGCCGGCATGCTGAGGAGAGCGAGCCGGACCGCGCAGCACGTCGCGTTGTTCCGCGCCCTGGAGACGGTGCGCCGTGGGCCGCGCCTGTTCACCGATCCGTACGCCGCGGCGGCGCTCGGGCCCCGCTACCGCCTGGTGGCGGGGCTCGCCCGGCTGCCGGGCGCCGGAGCGCGGATCGAGCGGTACATCGACACGCGTTTCCCGGGCGGCCCGCGCGCGTCCGCGGTGGTGCGGACCCGGCTGATCGACGATCGGCTCGGCGCCGCCCTCGC
>NZ_JBHLZP010001130.1:0-1001 GCF_042429965.1 Actinoallomurus acaciae | reverse complement strand
CAGTTCTCGCTGTATAACTGGCTCAAGCGTTCTGTCTGCTCGCTCAAGTGCTGCACCTGCTGACTCAACTTCATGACCCGCTCGTTCAGCATCGCGTTGTCCCGTTGCGTAAGCGAAAACATTTTCTGCAATTCCCCGAAGGCGCTCTCCCATTCGTTCAGCCGCTGCATATAGTCCTGTTGCAGTTGCTCTAATGCGTTCAGCAAATGTCTTTCCAGTTCCGTCATGCTCTGTCACTCCTGTACCAATCTCACTGCGTTCAGTTTGCCGTTGTCCTCCGTCCAGTTCGTTTCGGCTTTCATCCCCTTCGGCAACACCAGAAAACGTCCGTTGCTGTCCTCGTGATAACGCACACCCCATGTCTTCGCGTTCAGCTTCTCCAGACTCTCTTTCTGCTCGCGGAGAATATTCATGTTCGCGTTTATCTTCATGCCCTGGTACCACAGCAGGCTCCCGGTCGTGGCAAACATCAGCACTGAGACGATAATCAGCCACAGCCAGCGTTTCACGCTCATTTTCAGTACGGTTTTCCAGTGTGTATCCATCGTGCTGACGGTCGTTTTCTGATATCTCTCCAGCAGTTCTTTCAGGGCTGTTGTATGGTCGTTGATAGCGTTCCTGATTAAAGATTCGTTTGAGGTCAGTTCCCTGTTTACAGATTCTTCGAGCTTCCTGAACTCGTCGTTCAGCATTTTCTCTGTAGATTCGGCTCTCTCTTTCAGCTTTTTCTCGAACTCCGCGCCCGTCTGTAAAAGATTGCTCATAAAACGCTCCTTTCAGTCTGATATTCTTCCCGCCGTTCGGGTCTGCAATGCTGATACTGCTTCGCGTCACCCTGACCACGTCAATCCCTGCCTCTGTGAGCGCCTGAATCACATCCTGACGGCCTTTTATCTCTCCGGCATGGTAAAGTGCGTCTATACCTCGTGTGACGCCCTCAGCAAGCGCCTGTTTCGTTTCCGGCAGGTTATCAGGGAGAGTCAGTATCCGGCGGTTATCCG
>NZ_JBHLZP010001129.1:0-1004 GCF_042429965.1 Actinoallomurus acaciae | reverse complement strand
AGGCCGCCCGGCGGGACGGTGAACTCCCAGCCGGGCAGTTCCTCGCGCAGCGCGGCGACGAGTGCTTCGCGCCGTTCCCGCAGGGTCGCGCGGCGGGCCGCGACGATCGGTTCGACCTGGCCGAGCAGCTCGGTGACGATGAGCTGTTCGAGCACCGGGCTGGCCAGGTCGACCGCGTCGCGCGCCTCGGCGAGCCGCCGCACGAGCGCCTGCCCGGCGCGGATCCAGCCGATCCGCAGGCCGCCCCACACCAGCTTGGACACCGAGCCGACGCTGATGACGCGGCCGTCGGTGTCGTGCGCGGCGAGCGGCCGCGGGCGTGGCACGTCGTCGACGGCCAGTTCGGCGAAGGTCTCGTCGCTCACCACGTACGCTCCCGTGGCGCGGGCGGTGGCCACGAGCGCCGCGCGGTCGTCGTCGCCCATGAGACGGCCGGTGGGGTTCTGGAAGTCCGGGATCAGGTACGCGAGCCGGGCCGCGCCCTGCCGCATGCCGCCGGCGATGAACTCCAGATCCCAGCCCGCGTTGACGCCCACGGGCACGAGCCGGGCGCGGGCCCGGCGGAGCGCGTCGAGCGCGTGCGGATACGTCGGCGACTCGACGAGGACGGGGTCACCGGGGCGGACGAGGGTCTGAAGCACCAGCCACAGGGCGTGCTGCCCGCCGGTGGTGACGAGGATCTGCTCCGGCAGGGTGGGGACCCCGCGCACGGTGTACCGCGCGGCGATCGCCCGGCGCAGGACGGCCTGGCCGAGCGGCTCGTACCCGGGGCCGCCGGTGTGGCGCGGCAGTTCCGCGACGGCGGCGGCCACGCACTCGTCGAAGCCGGGCGGCGCGGCGGGCGCCACGCAGGCGAGGTCGATGAGCGTGCGGTCCTCGGCGAGCGCATGACGGGCCGACAGGGGCGTACCGTTCGGCAGCGCGGTCCAGGTGCCGGCGCCCTGGCGGCTCTCGACGTACCCGTCCGCGCGCAGCGCGTCGTAGGCCGAGGTGACGGTCGTGCG